>NZ_FNNG01000010.1 GCF_900106765.1 Tepidimicrobium xylanilyticum | reverse complement strand
CGTTCACCCTCTCAGGCCGGCTACCCATCGTCGCCTTGGTAAGCCGTTACCTCACCAACTAGCTAATGGGACGCGAGGCCATCTCCTACCGCTATATCGCTTTAACCTAAAGATCATGCGATCCTTAAGTGTCATAGGGTATTAATCCCAGTTTCCCGAGGCTATCCCCTTGTAGGAGGTAGGTTCCTCACGCGTTACTCACCCGTCCGCCGCTAGGTGATTTATGTCTTCATCCCGAAGGAATCCGTCATAAATCCCTCGCTCGACTTGCATGTGTTAGGCACGCCGCCAGCGTTCGTCCTGAGCCAGGATCAAACTCTCATTTAAAAGTTTCCTTGACTCTCTTTTGCTCAAAGTACTTCACACTGTTTAGTTGTCTAGGTTCATTTCGTGATGCTATCTTAGCATAGCATATTTTTGGCTTGTTGTCAATGTTTTTTTGAAAGTTTACTATATCAAAATCCTTAACTCCTTATTCATCTGTTTTTGACGACATTTAATAACTTAGCATATTTCTTGTATATATTCAAAACTCAAAATTCCTCATATAATCTGTTTTTTGTGTTTTTTTCTCTAAAATTCATAAAATATCTTTTTAAATCGTTTTTTTTAATGTTTATAATAAGATTTAATAAATGATTAACATGAATTAAAGTATGAGAGTTGATTAGGTAAGATTGTAATATCTTGATATAACTCCTCCTAATGCGATGGAATATAATTTTGATTGATAAGAATCCGCTCTTGAAACTAAAACTATAGGAACTTTAGCTCCCATAATTATTCCTGCAGATTTTCCATCAGCAAAATAAGTTATACTCTTACCTATTCCATTACCCATTTCTATACTGGGCACCAGTAATATATCTGCATCACCAGCTACTTCACTTTCATACCCTTTTATTCTCGCTGAATCCTGAGATATAGCTAAATCTAACGCCATTGGTCCGTCTACCACTACTCCTTGTTCAAAATGCCCTTCCAAGTATCTGTTCTTTAATTCTAATGCATCTACCGTTGCAGCCATCTTTGGATCTACTTTTTCTTTTGCAGCTAAGCAGGCAACCTTAACCTTTTCGTTTCCTAGTGCTTTAACAACAGTTACGCTATTTTCAACTATTTTAATCTTCTGTTCTAAATTTGGTGATATATTCATTCCTCCATCTGTTAAGTAAATTAGCTTGTGATAATTTTGAATTTCATAGACCATTACATGGCTTAATAAGCTATTAGTTCTAAGCCCCCATTCCTTGTTTAGTACAGCTCTAAGTAAGGTTGAGGTATCTATTAATCCCTTCATTATAAAATTTGCTTTATTTTCTCTAACTAATTTTACTCCTAATTGAGCAGCTTTTTCTAACTCTGGCTCATGGATTATCTCATATTTACCTACATTAATTTTTAACTCCTTTGCTATTTCCTTGGTTTTAATCTCATCTCCTATTAAAATAGGCTCAATTATTCCAATTTCACTTGCTTTAACTATTGCTTCTAAAACTCCATCGTCATGACTTGCTATCACAGCTAATTTCATCTTTTCATCATGCTTAACCTCTAATAACTGGTCTAACTTATTTATTTTCATAGTATACCCCCCTACCTTTTAAAAATACCCTTTATTTTTTCATAATGATCTTTTACTATATCATCGTTGGGATTTAATTTATATGCTTTTTCAATATCTTTTTTGGCCTTGTCCATAATTCCTAATTTTAAATAGGCTAATCCCCTGTTGAATATTATCCAATAATCCTTATTATTTTGATTTATTCCCTGACCAAATATGCTAATAGCCTCTTTTATATTTCCTACTAGATACAAGCATATTCCAAGTTCATTATAAATATTGACATCAGTTCCACCCAAATCTAAAGCTTTATAAAAGAAGTCTATGGCTTCTTCATACTCCCCTAGTCCCTTATAGGCCAATCCTACTAGATAAAATATATTCCACCATTCTTCATACTTATATGATAATGGCATTAGTTTTTCTAGAGCCCTTTCATATTGACCAATAGTTAGATAGTTTATACCTACTTCATAGTTTGCATCATCTTCTATTAGGTGCAATTCTTCTCTGATCTCATTAAGCCTTTCAGGATCTTCGTCTAATTTTAAATACTTTTCCCATATAAGTTTCGACTTTTGAAACTGTTGGAAATATTTGTAGTAATATCCTAGTTTATAATAGGCTAATGGAAAGTTTTCTTCAATGTCCAAAATAGTTTCCATTAAGTTAGTAGCCTCTAGCAGAAAAGCCTCCCCTTTATCCTTGTTATCCATATCGATATATTTCTTACCAATATCTTCCAAAGATAAAGCATAGTTAAATAGACCTTCTACATTTTTAGGATTTAAGTTTACCAGTGCTCTAAAGACTATTGAAGCTTCTTCTAACCTTTCCTTTTCAGCCAAACCAAGACCTCTATACAAAATATAATTTTCAATCTTTGAATTATAATTATAAAGTATATTCTTGTACTCTTCCTTGTATCTAAAATCTTTATCAATACCTAGAATATATATAATCCCATCTACTATATGAGCCATTTGTAATTCTTCCTGTAAACTGCCTTCTTTAATTTCTTCAACTAAAGTATCAGTTATAATAGGCAAGGGAATCTTATCATCAATGGTATAATTGTCAACGTTTATTTTAGCCCCCCTCTTAAGTTGAACAAAAGAAACTTTTTCAGCTTTTTTAATAAAATACTCATCTACTATTTTCATCTTATCACCTTAATCATAAAATTTGCTTATATACATTCTTTTCCTTGGTGTACTGGTACTCAATAATTTGAATAAATGTCCTCTGTAAATCATCATAAAAGAAAAGAGACATTGGCTAAATATATAAAATATTATACCTTTTATTGATATATCAAAATTAAAGTTTAAGTGAGTGCTGAACATTTTTATTGCCCAATTATTAGTCAGTAGATAAATTAAAATATTAAATGCTACATTAGGAATTAGCCAGTTAATCCAATTGTCCTTCATAAATTCTAAAGCATATCCTATGCTTTCACCTGACGATAAAGTTTTTTGATAGACAGTTTCTGGTAATGGGTTCAATCCAACAATAACCAAAACTGTTACTATGGTTGCTAGCAATTGAGGATTAACCCCTATAACTTCTACAAAGGCAGATAAAAGAAAGCTACCAAGCCAAAATATAAAGAATATCCCATATACCTTCCAAAGAAAAAATTTAAATCCCTCTTTAAAGTCAGCCCAGGTTATCTTATCGTAATTTATTATATTAAACAGAAGGTATAAGTAGTTAGATATAAGGCTACTACTTGCGATAGCAACTACCAGACCCGCTAAAAATGATAATATCCCCGTGAAAAAGGTGCTTATAAGCAAAGTCAAGGCCATGTTTATAAACCCATAAACAATACCTGTAAAAATTAAAATCCAGTTATTTCTAAAGCTTTTTACGCTCTTCTTAAATGTTCTTTTATTTACTAAAAGGATATCTTCGAATAGGTTCAAAATTATCCCTCCCTCTCCACATATCTAGTTATATCATAAGTTTTGCACCTAATAAGCTGTCCTTCATGATAATCAAATAGTATATAAGTTTCTCTATCCATATAGTCACTATATTTATAATCTTTCTCTATGAACTTTAAAATATCTATCTCAAATCTTTCTATATGGATTCTCTTTACAATTTCCTTAGTAGGTTTACCCCTATATCGGATTAAGTAACCATTTAAAAGCCTTTCATCCTTTAATACCCTATGTTTCTCTCCCTGTGTTATCTGAATCTGATCCCTGTTTATAAAATCAGGAATATTGGGACTGTTATTAACTAAATAATCATATTTTATTAACTCATTAAATATAACTAAATTATCGTATTTTTTATCTTTATAGAATTCCAATAATATTTTATACAAATTGTTCCGACTATGGGAAAGGGAATGGTATCTCCTTCCTTCCCAATAATATAAAAAGTCTTCAAAAAAATCAAAAGCAGTTTTATAATTGTTTTCTATTAAATATTCTAAAGAATTTATAAAATACCCTTCATTATAGTATTTCTCAACCAAATCTTCAATTCCCTTTAATTTTAACATTTCCTTATAAGTTATATATTTGGATTCCAAAACTTCATAAGGAGGTTCATCTAAAAATTTATAATTATATTTGTCCTTATCTCTCCTTAATCCAGAGCCTTTTAATAGTTTTAAAAAACCTAATTGAATCTTCTCAGGTTTAATATTGTAAACATCATTAAAGGATTTTTTGAAACTCTCATAACCCTCATAAGGTAAACCTGCAATTAAATCTAAATGCTGATGAATATTATTATTTCTTTTAATCTCCTTGCAAATCCTACTTAATTTTTCAAAATCTGTAATCCTTCCAACTGCTTCTATAGTTTTTGGATTTGTTGATTGAACTCCAATTTCAAACTGAAAAAGCCCCTCTCTTGCTTTTTTAATAAATTCTAACATATCCCTATCCAACAAGTGAGCTGTAACTTCGAAATGAAAATTAATATCCCTAGGATCTTTTTTCATAATAAAATCCATGATCTCCATAGCAAATTTCTTATTGGCATTAAAAGTTCTATCTACAAATTTAACTTGTTTCACTTGGGCTCTTATGAGCTTTTCTAGGTCTTCTTTAACTCTATCTAAACTAAAATACCTAACCCCTTTTATAGTTGAAGATAAGCAAAATTGACAATTAAAGGGACAACCTCTAGAACTCTCATAATAAACTATTTTATTTCTAAGGCTACCATCAACGTTCATATACGGAGATGGAATAGAATCAAGATTATCTATTAAGGGTCTAGTTGGATTTTGGATTATTTTACCATCCTCTCTAAAGATTATTCCATCTATTCTACTATAATCATCTTTCCTATCTAAAAGAGCTTTTATCAATTCCCTAAAGGTTTTCTCCCCTTCTCCATAGACTATAAAATCTATGAATGGATAATCCCTTAAAATATCCACTCCATCAAAAGACACTTCTGGTCCACCTAGAATAATTTTAATTTCTGGTTTTACCATTTTTAAAATATAACATATTTTTAAAGTTTCATTTCTATTCCAAATATAAGTAGAAAAAGCTACTATGTCTGGATTCTTTTTATATATTTCCCCAGCAATGAAATCTATATTTTGATTGACGGTAAACTCCAGTAATTCTATTGGAGCTAAATCCACGGTATAAGACTCCAAATATCTAATTGCTAAAGCTGAATGGATGTATTTTGAATTTAAAGTTGTTATTATGATATTCATATGTTCTTACCTCTCTTTATAAACTATCTACATTATAGCATAATCCAAAAAATCATACACATTAAGTGCTCAATTTAGAAAAAAATCTATAATGTAGCATTTTGTCATATTGAAGGTTATTTGAAAAAAGTATAGAATAATATATAATATATGATAGAATTATGGAAAAGATCTGATGAAAGGAGTTATTAAATGAGAGAATTCGACAAAATATCAATTCAAGAAATGTCTAAGGAAGATATGTTAATGATTATTGAAGCTTTAGAATATACTGGTACCCATACAAAGATAAAAGCTTTTATAGACCTTAAAAATAACATTTTAAAGGAATTAAGTTCTTTAGCAGATACTACAGAGGAAGAATTTGTCCAATATTTAAATAGATAATTTAACCTTCCCACAGGGAAGGTGTTAGTCTTTTATAAACTTATAAGTCCCTGATTTAGTTTTTAGTTGGATTATAACCTTGCCATCTATTTCATGACGTTTTACAACTTGAGATTTATTTAAAAGGGAGTGGTAAAATACATCTCCCTCTTTAAATTCAAATACATCAGGTAGATGATATTTTTCAATTTTTAATTTATGAGGATCTATTCTTCCATTTCTTAAATTGCAGATATATTGCCCTAATTGAAAATAATATCTATCTAATTGGAAAGAATGATCCTTGCTAGGATTTTTAAAAAAGCCTATTATTCTTTTAAAAACCGTATCCTTGCTTTCTTTACCATTTAATGTTTTTATACAGTTTTCCAATATTTTAAATTTGTTGGAAAAGACTGTATTTAAAACATTTATAGCATAAACCTTATTCCGTTCAAAATCAACGGAAAAATTACCTGGGTACTCTTCATATGGAACTCTAAAAAACATCTTATATTTTTCTAAAAAATCAACTTGAGATAAATGGATTATCTCTTCCTTTATTCCATCAATTATATCCCTATTGTTGATTATAAGATAATAGATTAATTTAGATATCAGTAACCCCTCTATTAAAGCCTCTATGTTTCCTGTAGTAAACAAAATGTTCTTTATTACCTCATCTCTTATAAATTTAAAATCCTTATTTACCAGTATTATAGGAATAAGCCGATAATATAAGGTATCATCCATATCCTTCCAGTAGATATTCGAATCGAATTTCTCCAATATATTTAATAGGGAGGAATTTTCTCCATGCCTATAATACCTCCAAAGATTGATCTCCTCTTTATACCTAGTATAATCTATCTCCACACTAACATATTCCTCTGATGGCACTAATGATTTAATAGTTAATAGGATTAAATCGGTTATATGAGAAAGTCCCTTGTTTTTCTTAAAATCCTCATTAAATATCGCCATCAGAGGAAAAGTAATTCTGTCTATTTCCATGCTATCTTCTCCTACATCTTATTTGGAGCCTCAATTCCAAGTAAGTATAATGCTGTTTTTATTACAGTTTTCGTTGCATAGACTAAATTCAATCTTGCCTTTTTCAATTCTTCCTCCTCATTCAAAATTGGACAACTGTTGTAAAATTTGTTGAATGCTTTAGCAACTTCTACTACATATCTAGTTATAAAGGATGGCTCATATTTTTCTAATGCATCTAGAACAGCGCTAGGGAAATTGTATAATAGTCTTACTAGATTTATTTCATCTTCTTCCTTAAGAAGGCTAAAATCTATTTCATCCCCTAAATTGAAATCTCCTTTTTCTAAAAGGCTATTAGCTCTCGCATGAGTATATTGAACATAGGGACCCGTTTCACCTTCAAAGCTTAAAGTCCTCTCCCAGCTAAATACATAGTCCTTTATTCTATTGTTGAATAACTCTTGGAATATTACAGCCCCAACTCCAACCTGTTTCGCAACTTCCTCTTTGTTTTCCAAATCTGGATTCCTTTCTTCGATAATCTTTAAAGTACTTTCAATGGCTTTATTTAATACATCTTCTAAAAATACAACCCTTCCTTGTCGGGTCGAAAGAGTTCCATCCTCAAGGCTTACCATTCCAAATGGAATATGAACACAATCATAAGCCCAGTCATATCCCATTAAATCGATTATCTTTATCAATTGTTTAAAATGAAGGTTTTGTTGAGATGCTACTACATATATGTTTTTATAAAAGTCGTAATGTTCTTTTCTATATATGGCTGCAGCTATATCCCTTGTTATATAGAGGGTTGAACCATCGCTTTTCTTTATCAAGGCAGGAGGCATACCATAAGGCTCTAAATCTACTATTTTAGCTCCCTTTGAATCCTGCAATAAGTTCTTTTCTTCTAACTCTCTAATAACCCTATCCATTTTATCAGAATAGAAACTTTCTCCTGCATAGGAGTCAAATTCTATATTCAATAATTTATAAACTTTATTAAATTCCTTTAAACTAATATCTCTAATCCACTGCCACAGCTCTAAAGCCTCTTCATTCCCGTCTTCTAACTCCTTAAACCAATATCTAGCTTCCTCTTTTAAATTTTCATCTTTTTCCGCTTCAGCATTAAATTTTACATATAATTTTAATAATTCATTTATAGGGTCTTTTTCTATTACTTCCGCATCTCCCCATTTTTTATAAGCTGCAATGAGCATTCCAAATTGAGTTCCATAATCGCCTAAATGATTTATCCTCACCGTATTATATCCTTGAAATTTGAATATCTTTTCAATAGAATTACCTATTACGGTAGTTCTAATATGTCCTATGTGGAAAGGTTTTGCTATGTTTGGTGAAGAAAATTCTACTATTGCAGTTCTTCCCTTACCTACATTAATAGAGCCATATCTATTCCCTTCCTCCGCTATAGCTTTCAAAACTACTTCCGTCAATTTTGCCTTATTTATGAAGAAATTAATATAGGGGCCAACATTCTCAATTCTTTCAAAATTATCCCCCCCATCTATCTTATTTACCAAATCTTCTGCTATTAGGTTGGGAGCTTTCCTATAGATCTTAGCAAGTTTAAAACAAGGAAATGCATAATCGCCCATATTGTAATTAGGTGGGATTTCTATTAAAGATTCGATTTCCTCATGATCTAAACCTTCCACCACTTGAGAAACCAAATTTACAACTTCCTTTTTAAAATCCAACATATTATTACCTCCCTTTCTAAATATTTAAAGCCCCCATCCCATTAAGAGACGAGAGCTATCCCGTGGTACCACTCTTATTGGCCTTTGGCCCACTCGAAGTCTTTAACGCAACTAGCGTAATATCCTACTCTAATTTCAGATATAGCCTCTAGGGCCCTCTTCGAATATAGCTTTGTACTGGCTTCCACCGTCCCAGCTCGCTATCACAAAGGAATATATTCTACTCTCCCTATCATTGGTTAATATTAACTTATTAATCTATAATATACAATACTTGAATAAATAATTCAAGGTCTATTTAAGCTCTATAACTGTAACTCCATCTCCACCTTCTCCAAATTTCCCAGATCTAAAGCTTTTTACATGTTTATGCCCCTTTACAAAGGATTTTATGCCCTCTCTTAATACTCCAGCTCCCTTACCGTGAATAATATATGATTCCTTTAAACCAGCTATATATGCATCATCTATATATTTGTCTAACTCCAATAAAGCTTCTTCCAAAGTTCTTCCCCTTAGATCTATTTCGTTTTTAATGGTGGAGGCTTTAGATTTAATTATTTTTTTAGTGCTAGTCTGGGTTTTCTCTAAATCTATTTCTTCTGATCTTCTTAATGTGGAAATATGAACTTTTACCTTCATAATTCCCACTTGAACTAATACATTGCCATCCTCATCAGGAAGCTCCAATATATTCCCTTTTTGGCTAAGAGATAGTACTTCTACCATTTCTCCTACTTTCAAATTCTTGGGTATTTCTTTAGACTTTACATTCAACACATTATCAGATAAGGAACTTTCCACTCTTTCCAAACTGGCTTTTAATCTCTCCTGAGCTTCTTGAATTTTCATCATTCTGTCCTTTTCAATATCTGAAGATATTTCCCTTAATTCACTAACTATTTTATTCGCCTCTTCCTTTGCAGCTCTTAAAATATTCCTAGCTTCTTCTTTAGCTTTGAGAATTATTCTTTCTCTATTCTCCCTAGTTTTTTCCTTTTCCCTAGTCAATCCCTCTTTAAGTTTTTCTACTTCTTCCTTTAGTTTTTCCATTTCATAGCGATTTTCTTCTATTATCCTTCTATCCTTATCTATTGCCTTAAGAACATCTTCAAATTCCACATTCTCTTTAGATATCAAAGTCTTAGCATATTCGATTATATAGTCTTGTAATCCTAGCCTTTTGGATATTTCAAAGGCATTTGACTTTCCTGGAACTCCAATCAATAACTTGTAAGTTGGACTTAGAGTTTCCACATCAAACTCTACAGAGGCATTTTTTACTCCTTCTGTAGTTAAAGCGTATATTTTAAGCTGGCTATAGTGGGTGGTGGCAATGGTTCTAATATTTAACTGTAATAGATGGTCTAAAATAGCCATAGCTAAAGCTGCCCCTTCTGTAGGGTCTGTTCCTGCCCCTAGTTCATCGAATAAAACTAAACTATCCTTTCTCACCTTATCCAGTATATCCACTATATTAGTCATATGAGATGAAAAGGTGCTTAGAGACTGTTCTATACTCTGTTCATCTCCAATATCTGCAAAAATTTGATAGAACACTCCTATTTGAGAATTATAATCTGCAGGAATATGGAGTCCTGACTGAGCCATTAAAGTCAACAGACCCACAGTTTTTAATGTGACAGTTTTACCCCCTGTATTTGGTCCAGTAATAACTAGAGTATTAAATTCCCTCCCCACATATACATCTATAGGAACTACCTTTTTGGGATCTAAAAGGGGATGGCGGGCCTTTTTAATATTGATGTATCCATCTTCATTTAACATCGGTTTAGTAGCATCCATTTCCAAAGCTAATTTCCCTTTAGCAAATATGAAATCTAGTCTTTGCAGTATTTTTTGATTATTCCTTATTGTTTCTCCTTCTTCAGCTACTAAAGCAGAAAGCTCTTTTAAGATTCTTTCTATCTCTTCCCTTTCTTTAATCTCCAACTCCCTTAGTTCATTGTTTAACTCTACTACTGCCATTGGTTCAACAAAAAGGGTAGCTCCACTTGAGGACTGATCATGAATTAATCCCGGAAAATTGGCCCTATACTCTTGTTTAATAGGTACAACATACCTGCCTTCCCTCATGGTAATAATGCTGTCCTGTAGAAATTTCTTATACTTAGGGGAATTTATAATGGAATTCAATCTGTTCTTTATGGACTCATTCTTATTTAATATCTGTTTTCGAATATTTTTCAAAGTGGGGCTTGCATTATCAGAAATCTCGTTTTCATCTATTATTGCATTATTTATTCTATCCTCTATATCTTTCAAAACCCTTAAGCTGTTTATGAATCCACTAATTATAGGAAATTTGGAAACCTCATCTTCCTTTAATTCTTTCATATAGCCCTTCAAACTTCTTGAAACCCTAAGGGAATCAGATATCTTAAGAAGGTTGACTGGCATCAACATTCCGCCTAATTCAGCTCTTTTCAAATCTTGAGATATATCGTAGATCCCAAAAAGGGGAGGGTTCCCTCTTTTTACTACCAATTCTAAGGCTTCCTCAGTTTCCCTTTGGAGTTCTTCTACTTCTACTAAGGAAGTAGAAGGCTTTAATTCTTTTATTAATCGTTTGCCTAGCTCAGACTCTGCTTTATCCATAAGCCTATTCACTATTTTTTCATATTCCAATACTCTTAAGGTCTTTTCATTCATATTCTCACCTCAGATCAAATAACACCTCTAAAGTAGTGTCCCTTAGTTATCCCTCTTCTTTTTCTAAATTTATCTACATAATCCATTACTTCCTCCTCTGAAGCTAAGCCTTTAGCACAAGCATAATATATTTCCTGTATATCCCTGATGCCTTCTTCCTCAAAAGTAAAATCTAACCTGATCATGTTTACCCCTTTTTTATATATTTGCCTTAAACTGTCCAATACCATTATAGGAACACTATTATATATGGTGGTAATTTTCCCTTTTCTTTCCATGTAGAACTTCAATCCCATCCTATCTTTAAGTCCATAGCCTTTGCTATAAGAACAAGCCCTACAGTTAGAATCATCCTTACAGCCCTTTAACAAAGACATGGGACAATGTTTCATTATCATTAAGGGCAAATACCCGTATCCAATAGCTTCATAATCGAAGGGATGTCTTGTACACAGCTTTTCTATCTGCTTCATATTCACTTCTGGAGATAAAGTAAGACTTTTCAAGCCAAATTCCTTTAGGAAATTTGCTGAGAAACTATTAAATATGTTTAATCCTATATCCCCATGAATATCAAAGTTGAAATTATACTTGACCCAATTTAGGGTTCCAAGATTAGAAACTGCAATCCCATCTATAAGTCCTTCCACAGACTTGATCTTTTCCTTTAATCTATCTAAATCTCCTTTATAGAGAATCCTGTCCGTTAATAAAAAGGCTTCTTTGCCAGCTTCTTTTATCTTGAATAAAGCTTCCTTTAATCCTCCATCAAAACCAACATATATTCTATCAAGCTTTCTTATATCTATTTGATTAAACTGGCTTTCCTTTAATAGGGAGAGGCTAATTTTACTTTCAATATTTCTTTTTACTTTAGTAAAAGTGAAATATTTAGAAATATTAGCTAAATACTCTTCTTCAGGAAGGGGTTTTCTTTTATTAAAATTCATCCTTTTATTATTTAGCCTTTTTATAGCTTCCCTTCTTAAGCTATTTATTACACTTATGGGTAAAAAGGCTCCTTCATCTAAATGGATTATAGCCCTTTCTAAATAATATACTGTGTCATTTAACTTAGCAAGCTGGGCCAATACCCTTTCTTTCGTTAAAACCACTTTTTTCCCTTTTTCAACTTTTAAATCCGACTTTATCTCTATACTTTCTCCTTCATATTTTAAGCACAACTTAGCAGGCTTATCAATTAGTATTTCCATCTCCATTTCAATTGGAAATTTAATATTCTCTTTGCTGAAAGAATCTTTAGCCCTGTTTAGGAGTTGGTCGCTAGGCACAGCTCTGTTATCAGGCCTATCATAGGATATGAATTTTCTTCCAAAGTCCTTAAAAGGTAGTCCTTTGGTAAAACCTCGATTGAATATTTCATAAATATCCTTCTTATCCTCTTCAGTTATACTATCTATACCTAAATCTAAGGCCTTTCTATAGTTTTTGACAATTACAGCTACATATTCGGGTCTTTTCATTCTACCTTCGATTTTTAATGAAGCAATTCCACTATCTACAATGGAATCTAATACCTCTATGGTATTCAGATCCTTTGGACTCAATACGTATTTTATATTCCATAAGTCAGAAAGCTCTTCACCACTACTATAATCTATTAACGAATAAGCCATCCTGCAGGGCTGGGCACAAGTACCTCTATTACCACTTCTTCCACCTATTATACTGCTCATCAGACATTGTCCTGAATAACAGACACATAAAGCTCCATGAATAAATCCTTCCAATTCTATGTTCGAGTTTTGATGAATATATTTTATTTCTTCCAAAGGAACTTCCCTTGCTAAGACTACCCTTTCAAATCCTAATTTTTGCAAAAAAAGAGCTCCCGGTAGATTGTTTATTGTCATCTGGGTGCTCCCATGTAAAGGGAGGTCAGGAAAAAGCTTCTTGATTAAATAAGCAAGACCTAAATCTTGAACTATAATCCCATCTACATCTATTTCATAAAGATATTTTATATAGTCTAAAGTATCCTTCATTTCATCATCGTCAATTAATATATTGACGGTCACATATACCTTCACACCTCTTAAATGGGCGTACTCTATAGCGTATTTTAATTCATCCTTATCAAAATTAGATGCATATTGCCTTGCATTAAAAAGCTTTCCCCCAAGATATACTGCATCTGCACCATTTTGTACTGCAGCAAACAGGCTCTCCATACTACCTACAGGAGCTAATAATTCTACATTTTTATCCAACACTTAGTTATATTTCCTCCTTGCTAAATATATTCTTCTCCTTATCATATAATTTTACTGCTTCCTCTAATTCCTTTTTAATCTCTATTATCTGCATCTGACTGTCAAATATTTTATCCTGCAGCTTCTTTATGGTATTTTGACTATCTTGCAATTCCTTTTCCTTTAACTCCATAGCTTGAATATAATTTTCCAGCTCCTTTTTCAAGCGTTCATTTTCTTTTTTAATATTCAACAACTCATCTTTATACATATTTGATTCCATAGAAAGCTGTTCATTCTTTGTTTGCATTTCCTTTAATTGATTTAATAAGTTCTCGTAGTTCTCCATTGGCGATTTAGCTCTATTTTTTAAAGATTTCAATTCATCTAAAGCTTTGTAAAGTTCATCGGCAATATTCAACGCTGCCAAGGTAGCTGCCATTGAGCTGCTAAGCCTACTATTTTTACTAACCATTTCCTTTATCTTTTTATCTACATAAACAGCCAATTTGTGAATATATTCCTCTGGACCATTCCCAACTACCGTAAAGTTACGACCATCAATCAGAACGTTTGTCTTAGTTTTCTCTGTCATAACTTATCCTCTCCCTTTAATTATCTTAAGGTAGATATTCTACAAAATCCTCCAAAATCCTCTATTTTTTGAAAAATTTTAGCTCCTTAATTTTGCATCCAATCTCTTACCTAATTCTTGAATTATCTTTTCATGAATCTTATTTACCTCTTCATCTTTCAAAGTCTTCTCACTCGACCTAAAGGTTAGAGAAAAAGCAACGCTTTTTTTACCTGACTCAATTTGCTTGCCCTCATATATATCGAAAAGCTCAATGCTCTCTATTAATCCTTCTCCATTTTCTAATATTACCTTTTCAATCTCTCCAACTAACACATCTTCATCTACTACTATTGCTATATCCCTTAAAATAGCTGGATATTTAGGAAGTGGCTTGTATTTTCTATCTAAGTTGCTTTGTTCTACTAATGCATCAAAATTCAGTTGAGCTATATAGACTCTAGTATCTAAGTTATAGTTTTCTAATACATCCATGTGTATTTCTCCTAAAACTCCAATAGAATTCCCTTTCACCATAACATTGGCAGTCCTATTGGGATGGAAGGTTGGATTGTTTTCTTCCTTTATATAATCAAATTCCTTTATACCTAATCTTTCAAGCACTACTGTTATTATTTCTTTTAAATGATAAAAGTCTACATTTCCATACATTCCTATAACTAAAATCTTTTCTTCCTTTGGTAATTGCTTTAAAGGTAGTTCTTTAGGGATGAATATGTTTCCAATTTCATAAAGATAGCATTCTTTTATCCCATGGTTATAGTTTCTACTTAATAAATCTAACATATTAGGTATTAAAGTTGTTCTCATAACGCTGTAATCTTCTCCAAGAGGATTTAAAAGTCTAATATAATTTCTCAGTTGGCTGTTGGATTCTACCTTTATTCTATCATAGGTCTTGGGACTAATAAAGGAATAAGTTATGACTTCATTTAATCCAAAACCACGTAAAATTGAACCTACTTTATCTGAGATTATTCTGCTATAAGGTTTTTCTCCTCTTGTCAAAACTCCTATTAAAGGTTGGGCCTCTATATTATGGAATCCATGTAGCCTTCCTATTTCCTCTATTAGATCTGCTTCTATATTTAAATCCAATCTATAAGTAGGTATCTTAACTTCTAAAACATTTCCATTTACATTAGTTTTTAAATCTAATCTTTCTAGATAGTCTATCATATCATCTACTGATAATTGGGTTCCAAGAAGCCTGTTTACTCTTTCAGACCTTAAGTTAATTGTTTTTTCCTCTCTTCTATTTTTGTAGACATCGATTTTTCCTTTTACTATTTTCCCTGCTCCAATTTGCTCAATCAATTGACAAGCTCTTTCTGCAGCTATTTCACAAAGATTAGGATCCAATCCTTTTTCAAATCTAATGGAAGCTTCAGTTCTTAAATTCAGTTGTTTAGATGTAGATCGAATGGATTTATCACTGAAGTTTGCTGATTCTAACAATACGGTAGTGGTTTCTTCTGTTACTTCTGAATCCATTCCTCCCATGACACCAGCAATGCCAAGTGGATTTTCTCCATCAGTAATTAGCAAGTTGTCGGGATTAAGAATTCTCTCTTGACCATCTATAGTTATTATCTTTTCTCCTTCTTTTGCCCTTCTAACTAGTATCTTCTTATGACTTAATTTGTCTAAATCGAAAGCATGAAGAGGTTGACCGAATTCCAACATTACATAATTGGTAACATCAACTATATTATTAATAGGCCTTACCCCAGCTTCCATAAGATGAATTTGCAGCCATAAGGGAGATTCTTCTATCCTTATATCCTTAATAACCCTAGTATAATATCTGTTGCAAAGCTCTTCGTCTATTTCTATAGACTCTACATAATTCTTAATATCTTCTATCTCATCCCTTACTTTCACCGTTGGCAATTCCAATTTCTTATTAAATGTGGCCGCAGCTTCCCTAGCCATGCCTACTATACTTAAGCAATCGGGTCTGTTCGGAGTTATTTCTAGTTCAATTATCTCCCCGTATAATCCTAGTATCTTTGCTATGGGTGTGCCTAAAGGATATTCTTCATCCAGTACAAATATCCCATCTCTTTGGTGTTTTGGAATAACGCTATCATCATAACCTAATTCCTTTAAAGAACAAAGCATGCCGTAGGATTCTACACCTCTAAAACTGGTCTTCTCTATGTATAAACCATTAGGAAGTTTTGCCCCTATTAAAGCAACAGGAACATAGTCACCTACTTTTAAATTTGTTGCCCCAGTAACTATTTGTAAGGTTTCATCTCCTACATTGGCATTAACTATAAGAAGTTTATCCGCATTCTCATGCTTTTCTATTTTTTCTATCTTACCTACTACTATCTTTTCAAGTCCTCTATCCAATGAAATAATCGACTCCACATGGGAACCAGATAAAGTCAATTCATCTGCTAATATTCTAGAGTCTACATCTATATTTACATATTCTTTTAGCCATTTAACTGGTAATAACATTTCTACCCTCCTCACATCGATTAAAATTGTTCTAAAAACCTATTATCGTTCTCAAACAATAAGCGGATATTGTTAATACCATATTTTACCATGGTAATTCTATCTATCCCCATACCAAAAGCGAATCCTGAATACTTTTCCGGATCTATACCACATACCTCTAAAACCTTAGGATGTACCATTCCACAACCTAGAAGCTCCATGCTCCAACCGGTCCCATCACAAACCGGACATCCTTTACCTTTGCAGCTAAAACAGGATACATCTACCTCAGCACTAGGTTCAGTAAATGGAAAATAATGTGGCCTAAATCTGGTTTTCATATCTTTACCAAATAATTCTTTTACAAATATATTGATTGTATCTATTAGATTTGCCATTGATATATTTTCATCTACTACTAAACCTTCCAATTGATGAAACATTGGAGAATGGGTATCGTCGACATCATCAAATCTAAAGGTTCTTCCTGCTGAAACTATCCTTATAGGCGGTTTTATAGTTTTCATTGCTCTTATTTGCACAGGAGATGTATGGGTTCTTAGGAGAATATCCTCAGTAATATAGAAAGTATCAGTTAAATCTCTTGATGGATGGTTTTCTGGAGAATTTAAAGCGTCAAAATTGTATTCTACAGTTTCAATTTCTGGACCCTCCACTACTGTAAATCCCATGCTAATAAATAGATTTTCTAATTCTTCTATAGTTGCTAAAAGAGGATGTTTATGCCCCAATTTCCTAGTCCTCTTGTTTATGGAGATATCTATCTTTTCCTTTTCAATTCTTTCCAATTTTAATTTTTCCTTAAATCTATCCTTTGCATCCGCTAGTTCTTTTTCAATCTCCTGCCTAATTTCATTTGCCAACTGGCCTATAACTGGTCTTTCGTCTTTGGAAAGCTTCCCCATATCGCGTAAAATAGAAGTCAGTTCTCCCTTTTTGCCTAAAAATTTTATCCTTATGTTTTCCAATTCTTCTAAACTATTCATGCCATTAATATTCTTTAATGCTTCTTCTTTAATTCTTTTTAACCTATCCTTCATATTACTACTCCTTTCCTGAAAAAAACAAGATCTATTTAAGCAGAAGTCCAAAATTCAGACTATTTTAATAGATTATAGCACCTAGAACTTGAATTTACAAGAGCTATCAACTGCGCTGTCTTAAAGCTTCATACATTATTATGGATGAAGCTATAGCCACATTTAAGGATTCAGCTTCCCCTGACATGGGTATTTTCACCAATTGGTTAGCCATTATTTCCAAAGGTTTAGATACTCCTCTGGATTCATTCCCAATTATAATAGCCGATGCTTCTCTTAGGTTTATATTTTGAATAAATCCTTTTCCTTTCAAGGAAGTAGAATATACTTTAATATTTCTTTTTTTAAACTTCCCTATTATCCCTTCTAAATTATCTAAAAAGTATAATGGAACCCTAAATATAGAACCCATAGTAGATCTTACTACTTTAGGGTTATAAACATCTACAGAACCTTCTCCAATTACAATTCCATCAATACTAAATGCATCTGCTGTCCTTATTATGGTACCCATATTTCCAGGATCTTGCACTTGATCTAACATAAGAATAAAGGGATTGGTTTTATCAAATATTTCATCTATACTATTTAATTTAAATTTAGCTACAGCCAATATTCCTTGAGGAGACTCCAATTGGGATATTTCTTTATAAAGTTTATTTGATATCTTAATCAACTTGTCATAATCCTTTATTTTCTCCCACAAGAGATCTCCTCCCCTGATGTTAAACAGCTGATCGCAATAGACTATACAGGATAGGGGATAATCCTTGTCTATACATTCTTCTACTATTTTAACTCCTTCTACAATAAAGGATCTTTGTAACCAACGTTCCTTTTTCCTATAAAGGCTTTTAATTTCCTTAATAGTAGGATTAGACGAACTTGTAATATGAATCATAAATTTATCACCAGCACTTCTGTATATTTATAAGCTGTAACCCTTAAAATCAGCCTTAACATTATTTTGACATAAAGGTTTCACAAACTCCATAAATTAAGCAAAAAAGTTCCGAAATCGGAACTTTTATTACGCATTTTTTGCAATTTCAACTAATTTTGAAAAGCCTTCTGGATCATGGATTGCCATTTCGGATAATACTTTTCTATTGATTTCAATGTTAGCTTTTTTAAGTCCGTTAATAAATGTACTATAGTTCATTCCATTCATTCTAGCTGCTGCATTTATTCTTGAAATCCAAAGCTTTCTGAAATCTCTTTTTCTTTGTTTACGTCCTGAATATGCATATTGCAATGACTTCATAACTGCTTGATTAGCAGGTCTATATAATTTGCTTTTAGCACCATAATATCCTTTAGCTTGTTTCAAAACTTTTTTATGTCTTTTTCTAGCAGTTACACCACTTTTTACTCTTGCCATTTAAACTACCTCCCTTATATATCTATTTCTGTTTTTATTATGGAATTAAAGAGTCGATCCTCTTTTGATCTCCCTTGCTTACTAATGTAGACTTTCTTAAATTTCTAACCCTCTTAGGAGATTTCTTTCCAGTCTTATGACTCTTATATGCTTTATATCTCTTGATCTTACCTGAACCAGTTCTTTTAAGCCTCTTAGCTGCTCCTCTATGAGTTTTCATCTTTATCTTTTTAGCCATTTATATTACCTCCCTTACTTACTCTGTTTTTGGTACTAAATACATAATCATATTTCGACCTTCCATTTTAGGATGTTTATCTATGACTCCATATTCAGAGATTAATTCACTAAACCTTTCCAATACCTCTTTTCCAGCATCGGTATGGCCTAATTCCCTTCCTCTAAACCTGACACTAACTTTAACTTTATCACCATTTTTTAAAAAGTCTATGGCCCTTTTTGCCTTCACCTTCAAATCATGCTCGTCAATGTTAGGGGTCATTCTAACCTCTTTAACATTAATAGTCTTCTGATTTTTTCTAGCTTCTTTTTCTTTTTTAGATAATTCATATTTATACTTTCCATAATCCATAATTCTACAAACAGGCGGCTTTGCATTTGGAGCTACCAACACCAAATCTAGTTTCCTTTCATAGGCTACTTCCAAAGCTTTTTTGGTGGGCATTATACCCAACTGATTGCCATCCACATCGATGAGCCTTACTTCCTTTTCTCTAATTTCTTCATTAATTTGAAGTTCTTTAATATTACTGCACCTCCCAATTTTCTTAAAAATAAAAGCGGGTAGAAAATACCCGCTATAACTCCAAAAAATATGCACAACTAACTATATATTGAGGATATAGTTGTTTCTAAAATATGGACTATAACCTTATAAGCTTTCGCCATAAGGTGAGAAGCGGATACTTCTACTTTTCTTCTAATATTCATTTACCATAAACATTATATGTTAGATTTTACCCGTTGTCAAATATTTTTTTATTTTGCTAACTCATACAAAGCATGAGCATATATTTTCGTAATCTTCATTAAATGATCTATGGATATAAACTCATCTTTCTGATGTGCCACCTCTTTTTGTCCAGGAAAAACTGGCCCAAAAGCTACTGCATTTTCCGTTGCTCTAGCGTAAGTTCCTCCTCCTATGGTAATTGGCTGGCTTTCCACGTCTCCCGTTTGTTCCCTATACACCTTCATTAACTTTTCTACTAAAAAGTTGTCCTTTGGCACATATAAAGGTTTCATATCCGATTTGCCTTCAACTAAATCAATGCCAGTTCCCTCCAAATTTCTTCTAATGCCATCATACACTTCCTTGGCACTACTTTTTATTGGATATCTAACATTTATAGTAAGTTTAATTCCTTCTTTATCTAATTTTATTACTCCTGGGTTAAAGTTCAGTTTACCAGACACATCATCTTCAAATCCACAACCAATATCCTCTCCATGATGTCTGAAACCTATTCTATCGTTATATATCTTAATGAAATTGCAAATATCACAACTTCCATCCATTAACTTTCCTAAAAAGGCCATTAAATATGAAATAGCATTTTCTCCTTTCTCCGGAGTGCTACCATGGGCTGATACACCTTTTGCAGTTATCTTGATCTTATCACCCTTTCTCTCTAGAGTTAATGGATACTTGGTATTTTCAACAAAATTATTCAATTTTTCTTCCACCATAGATGGATTTTCTGAACTTAATATAGCTTCACAATAATCAGGCACCATATTAGCTGCATTACCACCTTGAATATTCTCTATAGCTATACCACTACAACCACTAGTATTAATTTTCTTTACCAAATCAAATACAATTATTCCTTTTTCTCCATGTATAACTGGAAAATCCGCATCTGGAGTAAAAGCCATAGTTGGCGCTTTTTCATGTTTGAAATAATGATGCATACAACCCCAACCAGTTTCTTCATTAGTTCCAAATATTATCCTAATTTTCCTATTTAGTTTAACTCCCGACTCCTTTAAAGCTTTCATGGCATAAATACATGCAATAGCTGGCCCTTTGTCATCTACAGTCCCTCTACCATAGATTTTATCATCATGAATTTCTCCTCCATAGGGAGGATAAGTCCAACCATCACCTTCAGGTACCACATCTAAGTGAACCAATATTCCTACCGTTTCCTCGCCTTCCCCAAAATCAGCATGTCCAGCATAGCCATCAAAGTTTTTAGTATTAAAACCCATTTTTTCACAAAGATTAAGAGCATATTCTAATGCCCTATAAGGTCCTTCTCCAAAGGGCATATTTAGTTTTCCTTCCTCTTCCACACTTTTAATCCTCACAATTTCTTGAGTAGACCTAATAATATCCTCTTTATAATTATCTACTAATTTCATAAACTCCATTATATCACCTCATTTTTTAATAGCTTAAATATTCAAATCCATTTGCATGAGTCAAAAAACTTTTGCATAACCCTATTTTTCAATAACCTCTAGTTATAAATATTATAACTCTACAAATTATTTCCTTCAACTTTTAATATGATTCTTTTTATATAAAATATGTAAATGGTTACACTACTATTTAGAAAAAGTAAAAAGGTGGGGATATATTGAAAAGAAAAAGTCTAGTATTCCTAATATTAGTAATTAGCATTATTGCGTCCACAATCCTATTGCTGGATAGATTTTACCCATCGTCAGGATTGAGTGAAATAAAAACTAGAAATCGGCTGATCATTTGGGTTTTTACAATAATTCTATTATTTTATTATATAAAATCTGGTTCAAAACCCCAATTAGTTCCTTCAGTATTGTCAAATGAAAAAATTGCTAATAAGGAAAAAGATAAACCGGATGTTTCATTTAAGGATGTTGCTGGATTAGATGAAATAAAGGAAGAACTACAGGAAACCATCGATTTTCTCAATAATTCCAGCAAATATAAAAAGATGGGAGCAAGAATACCAAAGGGCATTCTATTTTATGGCCCTCCTGGCACAGGAAAAACCTTATTAGCAAAAGCTGTAGCTGGAGAAACCAATTCAGTTTTTCTTTATGCTAGTGGTTCAGAGTTCGTAGAAAAATATGTAGGAGTAGGCGCCAAGAGGGTTAGGTCCCTATTCGAAAGAGCAAAAAAAGAAGCGCCAAGCATAGTTTTTATTGATGAGATCGATGCCATTGGTAGTAAAAGGAATTTAGAATCCAATAATGAAAAGGACCAAACATTAAACCAACTTTTAGTCGAAATGGATGGCTTTAACACTCATGAAACCGTCATAGTAATTGGAGCCACTAATAGATTAGACTTATTAGATGAAGCCCTATTAAGACCAGGAAGGTTTGATAGGCATATTTTCGTTGGAAGCCCCAATATGAAAGCCAGACAGCAAATACTAGAAGTCCATACCAGAAATAAACCTTTAGATAAATCCGTTAATATATTGGATATTGCTCGAAAAACTCATGGCCTTTCAGGAGCTGATTTAGCTAATATTGCCAACGAGGCTGCCATAATAGCCGTTAGAAAAAACAGAAGTAAAATTACTATAGAAGAATTTGATGCAGCAATTGAAAGAGTATTAGCAGGATTGGAGATTAAAAATCCAACGGTTTTATTGAAAGAAAAGAAAACGGTAGCCTTCCATGAAGCAGGTCATGCTTTAGTAGCAAAACTACTAAAAACAGAAATGGTTCAAAAGGTTTCTATTGTACCCAGAGGCCAAGCTTTAGGATATGTGCTAAAATTTCCTGAGGAGGATAGATACCTTTTAACGGAAAGGGAACTAATGAATAAAATAATAACTTTATTAGCAGGTAGAGCTGCTGAAGAATTGATATTTAAAGAAATAACTACAGGAGCAAAAGACGATTTAGATAAAGCTACTAAAATTGCAAGGGAAATGGTTTGCAGTTATGGGATGAGCTCATTAGGCCCTATTGCCATTGATGAACAACATATTAAATATGATTATGAATTGCTTAGGGCTGAAATAAAAAGAATACTGGATAAAGGGTATAAGGATGCACTAAAAATTCTTGAAGAAAACAGAACTTTACTTAATCATATAGCTGACACTCTCATAGAAAAGGAAAGCATCGACAGCAAAGAGTTGGAACAAATATTTAAAATATACGAAAACCCTATAGATTGTGCCACATAATATAACAAAAAGCGTAGAAATTTGCTTCTACAAGAAGTAATTTTCTACGCTTTTGTTTTTAATTCTTAATATGACTATTTTTTATTCTCAACTTCATCCAGTATCATACTTAAAAACTCTTCTACCTTAAATTGACCTATATCTCCTATGTCCCTTTTATTTACTGATACTAACCTACCTTCGACCTCCTTTTCACCTATAATAAGCATATAAGGTATTCTTTGAAGTCTAGCTTCTCTTATTTTATAGCCTATTTTTTCTGCTCTATCATCGATTTCTACTCTTATCCCCTTTTCTCCCATCATCTTTTTAATTTCATATCCATAATCATTGAATTTGTCAGATATTGGAAGGATTATAGCTTGAACCGGTGCAATCCATACAGGGAATTTTCCTGCATAGTGTTCAATCAATATTCCCATGAACCTTTCAATGCTTCCTAAAATTGTTCTATGAATCATTACAGGTCTTTTCTTCTCATTATCCTTATCTACATAGGTTAAGTCAAATCTTTCTGGCATTTGGAAGTCTAATTGTATTGTACCACATTGCCAAGTTCTTCCTATGGCATCTTCTAAATGATAATCAATTTTAGGACCGTAGAAAGCTCCATCTCCTTCGTTTAAAATATAGTCTATTCCTTTTTCTTCTAAGGCTTCCTTTAAACTATTTGTAGCCAATTCCCATTGTTCGTCTGTACCCATAGAATTTTCAGGTCTTGTAGATAGTTCTACATGATATTTAAACCCAAATATGCTATATATATAGTCTGCTAAATCTATTATATTCATTATTTCTTCCTTTACCTGAGAAGGAAGAGCATATATATGAGCATCGTCCTGAGTGAAACTCCTAACCCTCATTAATCCGTGAAGAGCTCCAGAAAGCTCATGACGATGAACTAATCCTAGTTCTCCCCATCTTAGAGGTAGATCTCTATAGCTATACAATTTCGATTTATATATTAAAATAGACCCAGGACAGTTCATTGGCTTTATGGCATACTGACCACTATCGATTTCAGTAAAATACATATTTTCTTTATAATGATCCCAGTGGCCAGATTGTCTCCATAAACTTTCATTTAGTATTAT
The DNA here is from genome assembly GCF_900106765.1 of Tepidimicrobium xylanilyticum. Lineage (NCBI taxonomy): Bacteria > Bacillati > Bacillota > Tissierellia > Tissierellales > Tepidimicrobiaceae > Tepidimicrobium > Tepidimicrobium xylanilyticum. The sequence goes on along the minus strand of NZ_FNNG01000010.1, from coordinate 99,601 downwards.
GGGGGTTTTTAATTCACCATAACCCCTTTTTGCATGTACTTCTTTCCAGAATTCCTCTAATATATTCCTAACAACCATTCCTTTAGGATGGAAAAATGGAAAACCCGGCCCCTCTTCATGGATGCTAAATAAGTCTAATTCCTTACCTAATTTTCTATGGTCCCTCTTCTTCGCTTCTTCTAATCTATTAATATAAGCTTCTAAGTCCTTTTTCTTTTCATAAGTTGTTCCGTAAATTCTTTGGAGCATTTTGTTCTTTTCATCGCCTCTCCAGTAAGCTCCAGCAATGCTTAATAACTTAATGGCCTTAACCCTTTTTGTATCTAATAGATGTGGGCCAGCACATAAATCTACAAACTCTCCTAGTTTATAGAAGGATATTTCCTCGTCTTCTGGGAAGTTCTCTATTAAGTCTACCTTGTAGATCTCTCCTCTTTCTTCAAAATACTTAATAGCTTCATCTCTTGGCATCACAAATCTCTCTAAGGTGTGGTTCTCTTTGACGATCCTCTTCATTTCCTCTTCTATCTTTTCTAAATCTTCTGGAGTAAATCTGTGTTCTGTATCAAAATCATAATAAAAACCATCTTCTATAGCAGGTCCTATAGCAAATTTCACATCAGGAAAAAGCCTTTTCACAGCCAAGGCCATTATATGAGCTGATGTATGCCAAAATATTTCCTTTCCTTCTTTATCTTCAAACTTTACCAGACGAAAATCAGAATCCTCTTCAATAGTTTCTTGCATTCCCTTTGTTTTTCCGTTAACTACCGCTCCTAATGCAACCCTTGCTAGCCCTTCACTTATGTCCTTTGCTATTTCTAAAACGGTTACGCCTTTATAATATTCTCTAACAGAATTATCAGGTAGAATAATTTTAATCTTTTCCATTTCTATCTCCTTTCCATATTATGTTATAATATTATGGTACAACTGAAAAACCTCTCGTCACTGCAGTAAGCAGGGACGAGAGGTTTACTCCCGTGGTTCCACCCTAATTGGTTCTTAATTAAGATAACGCTATTAGCGGAAATCCTTCTGCCAAAGGCTTGGGATTCGACTCAGGGGTGGTCTTCAGCTGCTCTTTCCAGGAGGAGGCTTTCAGCCAAAGGCACTCCTCTCTCTTTCTGGTCAAAACAACCTACTCTTCCCATCATAGTCTTTATATTAATTTAATTAATTATTTTATCACAATATACCCAGTTATTCAAGGATTATTCAATGCTTTTTAGTTAATGTTTAGAATTTAATATTTAAATTAAATAATATTTCTTCTATGGAAAGCATAGCTTGTTCTCCCGTTTTCATATTCCTAAAAGTGTATTTGTTTTCTTTTATCTCCTCTTCACCAATTATGATGGCATATGGAATATTCAATTTATCCGCAAATCCAAACTTCTTCCCCATTTTAGCTTTTTCCAAGTATATTTGGGTATTTACTTTATTATTCCTTAGTATATTGGCTATTTCTACAGCTCTATCTAAGCAATTTTCCATAGGCAATATTATAGCTTTAGTAAGGGAACTATCTTCACTTTTTATCAATTTTGCTTCAGATAATTGATAGAACAGTCTAGTAAGCCCAATTGAAATACCTACTCCAGGTAATTTCTGATCTGTATAGTATTCTGCTAGATTATCATATCTGCCTCCTGAGCAAATGCTCCCTATTTCTGGATAGTCCTTCAAAAATGTTTCATATACTGTACCAGTATAATAATCTAAGCCTCTTGCTATAGTTAAATCTATAGAATAATTCTCCCGGGGTACTCCAAATAATCCCACATAGTGATTCACTAGTTTCAGTTCTTCTACTCCTTCATTGAAAATCTCATTATTAATATTTAATCTCTCTAAGCTACTTAACTTTTCTTCATTGGTGCCCTCTATTCCAATGAATTCCATTATCTTTTCAATAGTGTTAACTTCTAAACCAATATTTTCTAATTCTTTAATTACCCCTTCTGCACCAATCTTTTCTATTTTATCTATTGCCCTTAATATTGCCAATGGTTTATCAATTTCCAACCATTTAAAAAATCCATTCAATACCTTTCTGTTATTTATTTTTATTACAAATGAATCAAAACCTAAATCCTTAAAGGTTGAATAAATTACACTAGGTATTTCTGCATCATTTATCACATCTAAACTTCCATTTCCAATTATATCAATATCGCATTGGTAGAACTCTCTAAACCTACCTCTTTGGGCCTTTTCTCCTCTATATACTTTTCCTATATGATACCTTCTAAAAGGAAATGTTAATTCGGAAAAATGTTGGGCCACATATCTAGCTAATGGTACAGTCAAATCAAACCTTAATGCCAAATCTGTATCTCCTTTTTTAAACCTATATATTTGTTGTTCTGTTTCTCCTCCTCCTTTTGCCAATAATACTTCAGCTTTTTCAATTACTGGGGTGTCAATAGGTAAAAAACCAAATCTTTCGTAATTTTTTCTAATCGTATCCATCATTTTATTGAATAGTATCTGATCCGATGGAATAAGTTCCATAAACCCAGCTAATATAGACGGTTTAATTTTATTTTTACTCATATGTATACCTCCAAACGATAAATTGTTATTACTATAATAACATCTATTAAATTTTTTTCAAATAGATTATATAATAAAATGAAGCTCTATAAGCTTTTAGCTTCATTTTATCCATCCGTTTTGATTTTTACTCTTCTATTACATCCTTCACATCCGTAACAAAAATATATTTTCTCTTGGAAAACGTCAGATATGATTCTTAATACATCTTTATTTTTGTTCTTATCATTTAAATGGATTACTATGTTTTTAGGAGATAGGACTATTAACGAGCTAATCAGTATATCATCTTGACTAATATCTACATCCTCTAATTCGCTTATTACCTCTTCAAAAAAATTATTATTTATTTCATTGTAATCTTTATCTAATAATTTATAATTTGAATCTTCAAACAAAATATTGACCAAATCTTTTTTCTCTCCCTGTACGTCGACAAAATATTGCAGTATTTGAATAAACTCTCTATATTCCTTTTCAAGAGTAAATTCTTCTACACCTTTATCCACAACTAAATCTATAAAAAGATTGAAACCCTTTAGTCTAAATAAAATAAATCCATCTATTGAAATAAAAGACATATCTTTTATATATTTTTTTATTTGGTCATTTATACATTCCTTTTCTATTATAAAATTACTTTCATTTAATAATAACTTTTCTGAAATTTCGCCTACCTGTTTCTTTTCGTTAGGATTTAAATTTTTGAAATTGGTTCCAATCTGCTTATATATAATATCTTTTGAATAAATATTTAATATTAGGTCCAATATAAGTTTAGTTATATCATCATAAAAATCTTTCCCAATCCTATTATTAGGAGGAATAATATGGAATATATGCCTAGATTGGTAATCTACTTCCTCTAATTTTACCTTCTTACCTGAAAAAAAATTATTTATTATTTCTCTTGCTTTATCTATATCCTTGTTAAGTGCTATCTGAATCTTCACTACTCTTTCACTCCCTTCTTGTTACTAGTATGTTCCCTCAAAAGGTCTATATACTGCATAAAGAGTTACTCTATTGGCAATTAAGAGTAATAATAGTTCCAATATCTATAATCTTTTCGTTACTTAACCAATAAATCTTTTTATTGTATTTGTTTACAAAATTTATAATTACGGTCTTGTCGGGATGTCCATCCAAATTCCCGGAAATGATAACAATTTCATTAGATAAATTTCCGGTTGCTCCCCCTATAAAGCCATAAGAATAACCTTTCAAAGTTACATAACCTGGTTGAATTAATAAAACATTTATTCCTCGTTTACAAAGTTCCCTATAAATAGGATAATCTGCTGTTATAATAGCTCTATCATCCACAATAGCCATAGAACATTTTGCATAACCTTGTTTAATATCTATAAATTCCACATTCTCTTTTTTCAGATAATATTTAAGTTTCTCATCGGTATATTTAAAATTATGTACCGCATAATCACCTATCCTACCTACATTGTATGCAATATCCCCTGGATAGTCTTTAGTTAATTTGGTTTCACCTTTTATAATTTTAATACCCAATCTAGATAATTTGTCTTCATAATAATCAAAAACATTTGGTGCAATAATTAAAGTATTGTGGTTAATAGGGTGGATTACCATATCTGGATGATAGGAAATAGGCTCTGCAATATCCTTGCAAGGTATAGTCAGAATTATATTTAAACCTAATCGCTGAAGATTCATCTTCATCTCTTCCGAAATGCTACCATCTATTATGACCGTATTAGCCATTTCTAACGGTATAAAAGGATTTTTCATATCTCCACCTTCTTACAAAAAAATTAAACCTTCTATCATTAATAGAAGGTTTGTGGAGGCGGCACCCAGATTCGAACTGGGGAATAAAGGTTTTGCAGACCTCTGCCTTACCACTTGGCTATGCCGCCATATGGAGCGGAAAACGGGATTCGAACCCGCGACCCTCGCCTTGGCAAGGCGATGCTCTACCACTGAGCCACTTCCGCACATTTCATCAATCCTGTTGGTGCCCAGAGGCGGAATCGAACCACCGACACGAGGATTTTCAGTCCTCTGCTCTACCGACTGAGCTATCTGGGCAAAGTTACTAAAGCCACATATTATAGTATACAGTATTGTTTAAGTATTGTCAACATAAAAATCCCCACTTCCAATTGGAAACAGGGATTAATTGATAAGCCTTCTTAAATCATCTTTAGTGAAATTATATTTCCTATTGCAAAAATGGCATACTACCTCCGCCTTTTCATCCTCTTCAATCATTTTACTTATCTCTTCTTTACCTAAGCTTAATAAGACTTCTTCTATACGTTCTTTACTACAGTTACATTTGAACTCAATAGATTGCTTTTCTAATATCCTCATATTGAATTCTCCAAATAGAGTTTCCATAATCTCTTCCGGATTCAAACCTTCATCAATCAAGGTGGAAATAGGCTTAGCTCTTCTTATTATTTCTTCTACTCTATCTATATCCCTATTATCTACATCTGGAAGAATTTGAAGAATATAACCACCAGCTGCCCTTACCGATATATCTTTATCTACTAATACACCTAAATTAATGGCTGAAGGTTGTTGTTCAGAATGATAGAAATAATGGACCAAGTCTTCAGCTATTTCTCCAGTAAGCAAATTAGAATAACCTACATAGGGCTCTTTCAAACCTAAATCTTTTATTATTGCCAATTGTCCAGTTTTACCTACTATACCTCCTACATCCAATTTGCCATCAGGCCTAGTTAATAAATCCGCATAAGGGTTGTCTACATATCCCTTAACCTGCCCTCTACTATTTGCTACTGCTATTATATTCCCAATAGGTCCATCGCCCTTTATCTTCAGGGTTAAAGTATCTTTTTCCCCTTTCATGGTTATTCCCAACATTGCAGCTGCTGTTAAAACCCTGCCTAAAGCTGCAGTAGCTGTAGGAGAAGTGTTATGAGTTATTCTTGCTTCTTCTACCATTTTAGTTGTGATTGCAACAAATAATCTAATACTTCCTTTTTCATCTATACATCGAATAACGTAATCTTTCATAGTCATTCGCCCCCAACTCAAATATTTAAAGCCCCTATTAAGGGGCTTAATTTGCTACCGTTATAAAACCTATAAAACAATTGGATTTATAGTTTAATAACATTAGTAGCTTGAGGACCTTTTTCACCTTGAACTATTTCAAATTCAACACTCTGTCCTTCTTCTAAAGTTTTAAATCCATCGCTTTCAATAGCTGAATAATGTACAAACACATCCTCGCCATCTTCAGTGGATATAAATCCATAGCCTTTAGTAGCATTAAACCACTTTACTGTTCCTTTTACCATTTAAAACATTCCTCCAATACAACAATTTAATAGATGAATCCTATGTATCATCTACTTTTATTCAGTCTATCACAATATATATCTCTTTGTCAAATAGTTTTCCCAAAGATGTGATAATTATTCTATAATTTTATGCTAATTTAAGGTAAACAGACAAAATGGATCCTTTCGCTTTCTCCAGAGGGCTTATTAAAAGTGAAACTGTGATAGGCTTCAACTTGAGAAAATCCAGCATTTTTAAGTAGTTCGCATATTTCTTCTTCCTTATAGGCTTTTTCTAGATGTTCTTCATCAAATCTTCTATAATTCCCTTTTTCCCTTTTTATGAAAAACGTTAAATAGAATTGGCAAATATTATCCTCATCATCGAAATAGTTCTGCCAAATGTAAAAAATATCATCTGTATCTTCTATAAAAGTATTATTTCCTATAATCTCTTTTAATTTATAATATGAATTAATATCGAATATAAAAATTCCACCTTTGTCAAGGTGCTTTTTTACATTTCTAAAGGTTTCAAGCAATTGACTCTCATCCAATATATAATTAATGCTATCACATATGGCAAGTATGAGATCAAATTTTTTATTTATTCTAAAATCCACCATATTTTGGTTTAATAGAGTAACATTTTTAAACTTACTCAACTTATTATATGCAACGCTTAACATATCTGTTGAAAGATCAAAGCAAGTTAAATCGAACCGATCTTTAGCAAAATAATAGGATAAGTTTCCAGTTCCACAAGCCATTTCCAATACGCACTTGGGTTCTCTATTAAATCTATTCAACATTTCCAATATATAAAAATACCATTTTTCATAATCTACATCTGCCATTAAATCATCATAAATAAAAGCAAAATCCTCATACAAAATTATGTCCCCCTTATCTTTTCTAATCACCTTTCTTTATTTGTCTTTTCCTAACATTAATCAATCCTCCAATTTTCCCAGATTCTTTAGCAGTTAATCCACCCCAACCTACTTCCCTTATTTTATCCATTAAACCCAATTCTTCTGCTATTTCATATTTTAATTTATCTTCCAAGGTCTCTTTTTTCTTCTTCTTCCTTTTTCTATTCTTTTTTTCCACAACAATCCCTCCTAAATCTATTATTAGATAGGAGGGTAAGATTTATTCTATGAAAAGAACACAATATAATTCCATACTATAAATACAGTTATGAATATCCATATTGGAATCCTTTCCCATATATTCATTCTAGCCCTTCTTATTGTATTAACAAATAAGTTATTATATCCATTGGAAAAACCTATTGAAATGGTTTTTCTACTAGGTAATGAGTTAATAAGCTTAATAAGTAGAATTCCAAATACTAGAGCAAATATACCCATTATAATAATCCCATAAAGCATCAAATCCATTTCTGGCATAGCTAAGTTTACTCCATCAAAATTCTGATTATAACCCCCAAATCTATTAAGACCATATCCTAGTGCTAAAGCAATTGTATTATTCAATGTATGACCAATTATTGCTGATAAAATGGAATCAGTCTTGAAAACTACTATACCAAAGATAATACCTAGAAAAATTGGACCTAATAGATTCTGACTATTAAAATGGAACATGCCAAATAAAATAGCAGAATAAACAAGAGCTTTTTTCTTGCCCATATTCTCATAGGAATTCATTATCAATCCCCTAAACATAGCTTCCTCACATATACCTGGACTTAAAGCTATCACTAAGAAACTTTTAATAAATTCCTGATAATTACTTGGAATAGGAACTGAACTTGGTATAACTTGACCAAATCTACTTATTATCATGATACTTATATAATTTAAAAATATAGCAATAGGATAAGCAAAAATTACTATAAATATTATATAAATGAATTGAAGAAAGCTAATACTATTAAGCCTTAACACTTCTGCAATGGAATGACCTCTCAGTTTTATATACAAAAGAGTAGGCAATAATATAATAATAAATTCAGTTATTATAAGGCCAGAATATAATTCTCTATGTTGTACTTTGGCTCCCAAAGTTAAAAGCAACAAGGCAGATATTAAAAACAAAACATTAGTCCCTAAAATCGATGGTCTATTTCCATTTTTTAACATTGTGCATCCCTACTTTATTTTAGTTATAATTTAATGTAAAAACTTAGGATTAACCTTAAGTTTCCTAATCGTCAAATGTAAAAATATACGGGGTATTCCTATAATAATCACCATAATCAAGCCCATAACCTACTATAAAAACATCTGGAATCTTAAAACCTACATAATCTGGAGATATTTCCACCTTTCTTCTGCTTGGTTTATCTAGCATAACACAAACCTTAATAGATTCGGGTTTTTTCTTTTCTACATATTCTATTACTTTACTCATGGTAAATCCAGAATCCATTATATCATCCACAATTAAAACATGCTTGCCTTCAATACTAGTTCTAATGTCTGCAATTATGTCTACTTTGCCTGAGGAAACCTCTTCATGACCATAGCTTGAAGTAATCATGAAATCAATATTTACAGGTACTTCAATGCTACGCACTAAATCAGCTGCAAAAACGAAACTTCCCCTTAGCAAGGATATTACAACTATGTCGTTGCCATCATAATCTCTGGTTATTTCTTTTCCTAACTCATTTACTCTCTCAGATATTTCTTTGGAACTAAATAATATCCTTTGATTTTTCTCCTTTGCCAATTACTTCTCCTCCCTTGTCAATTACCTATACTTACTCATTAATATCCTTTTAATTTCCCTTAATTCTACCAAAATTTTGTTTAAAGTATATTGTAAACTCACCAATATTGTTATAACTGTAACTATTATAACTATCTTTACATTCATCCATCTTCTCCTTAAAACTCAATTATTAATTAACATAATAGTTAGGTTATATTGTGTTGATTATACCATAAAATAGGGAGTAGAGAAAAGAGGAAATTAAAATAATCACACCCTTCTATTTTTAATTATCAAACAATATAATAGAAAAGTGTGATTAAATGGTATCATAACTAGATCAATTCCTTATTTTGCCCTATAATGTAGGGTTAAGCCTCTTCTTCACATAGACTTAACCTATTGTTATCATTTTCTATATATTCTAACTTTGAAATGGATACTTCATAAGCCACTTTCGTTTCAATTTCACCGTTATTGTGCTTTTTCTGATACTCTCGACTTTGTATTCTTCCCCACAATCTAACATGATCTCCTACCAACAGTTTTTCGCAGAACCTAGCATTCCTTCCCCAAGCTATACAAGGTATGTAATCGGATTTATTATAAGCTCTATTGACTGCAACTAACAAATCAGAAATTTCCCTTCCCAAAGGTGTAGTTCTATAGATGGGAGGTTTACAAATATAGCCATCTAAAAATATTTCATTAGGCGATTTTAATAGTTCTCTAATTTCTTCTTTGTCCTGTAAAAGAGTAATATCCCTTGCAAATACGGTTAGTACCAATTTGCTACTATTTTCTATGTAACGATTATAGGAACGCAATTGACCAAAGATTTGAATATAAGTTCCCGTGGATAAGTCCATATCTACTATTAATCTTTCAGAAATAGTTACAGGCAAAATGTCTACGGAATTGCTCAACCTAGGAATTTCAATGAAAAAATTATAAAAACCTTCCCCATACATCTCGTGGCTAAATTCCAACTCGCTGTTTACCTTCCCTATAATCTCTACTATATTAGTATCAATATTTCTCTTCATCACAAATACCATCTCCCCCTTATTCTTATGTATTCCATAATCTATATAACTATATTTATTCCTTGAATTCTGGTATTATGCTAAAATTAAATTCTTTTTTAGTAATATGCTAAAATCATTATAGATTATTTATCCTTAGTAATTATTGATAATATTTTATCAAAACCTCTGTTTTTTTACCAGCAAATTTTATAACCCAATAATTTTAACTTTTTTACTCGTTTATTTTTTGTCTACCAGTATTATCTATATAAAAATTATCTTTATATATTAATTTTGAAATAGGTACTATCTCATATCCTTCAGCTTGTAATCTTTCAATTACTATAGGTAGGTAATCTAATACGTATTTAGCATTATTATGAAAAAGAATTATTGAACCCTTCTGCACATTCCTGGTAACCCTATCTACAACAGGCTGGACACCCAACTCCTTCCAATCTAATGAATCAACATCCCATTGAATTACATAATAGCCATTTTCTCTACAAAGATTTATTACTCTATCGTTATAGTCTCCAAAGGGAGGTCTAAAAAGAGTCGGCCTTTCATTAATTAGTTTTTCGATCTTTTCAGCTGTTATATTCAATTCCTTTACAATTTCCTCATCAGATAATTTTGTCATATATGGATGATTAGTTGAATGATTGCCTACATCATGGCCTCTTTTATATATTTCCTTAACGTGTTCTGGGTATTTGTCCACCCAAAATCCTACTAGGAAAAAGGTAGATTTTATATTGTACCTATCTAAAATATCCAATATTCCTAATGTATAGTTATCACCCCAAGCAGCATCAAAGCTTATTGCTACCTTTTTTTCTTCCGTTTCAACGCTATAAATTGGCAATTCCCTTTTATTAGAAAAAACTTCAATTATGCCATTGTTCGTTTTTATACTAGTATAAGATATAGAAATAATAAGAATAAATAAGACAATTAGCAGTCTATATATTATATTATCCTCTCTCTTAACTCTTCTCAACATATCACCTCCCAATACTCCTTTAATACAATTTATTCTTAGAATGTATTATTATTACTTCCAATAAATCTTCATATTTTTTGTGCTATTAGAAATTAGTCTAATTAATCTTTTTTTATGACGTATATTATTATACTATTTATATTATTTTATCTATAAATATATGAATCATTCCTTGTAAGTCTTTACTTATTATGCTTACTATTTATTGGCAGCATATTTTTATTTAAATAAGGTTATATTATTAATGCAACGACTCAAATATGTTGTTGTAAGGAGGGAAAAAATGGCTAATAGTAATAAAATATTAGTCCCTGAGGCTAAGCAAGCACTTGAACAAATGAAGTTGGAAATTGCAAATGAATTAGGTATTTCTAATTATAATAGTATAGATAAAGGTGAACTACCTTCTAGGGTTAATGGTTATGTTGGTGGATATATGGTCAAAAAACTAGTGGAAACTGCACAAAATCAAATAGCAGGTAAATAATATTAAGAGGTAAGTGATTTGTCACTTACCTCTTAATTTGTGGTATAATTTAATTTAATGGCAATATATTAACAGCAGTGAGGTGTTTAATATGTTTATTGATAATACCGAAGAATTAGCTCAAAACAAGTTACTTTTATTATATATAATCGATAAATCAGAAAAGCCTTTAACCAATGAACAGATAACCGAGTTCGTATTGGAAAGGAATTATATGAATTATTTTTTAATACAACAGTTTTTATCTGAACTCATTCAATCTGATTTCATCGAATATATAAATAAAGACGGTAATAACTATTATCATATATTGGATAAAGGCAAAGCTACTTTATCTTATTTTGAAGATAGAATCCCAAAAAAAATTAAAGAAGAAATTGTAGAAAAATTTATGGAAATTAGGGAAAAGGAAAAAAAAGCAACTCAGGTACTATATGACTATTACCAAAAAGAGGATAGTCAATACATGGTAAATTTAAAGCTAGTAGAAAAAGACGAGACCCTATTCAGCTTGTATATAAATGTAGCTACTGATGAACAAGCAAGAAGAATTTGCTCCGTATGGGAAAGCAATACTGAATATATTTACAAAAATATATTGAATTTGTTAGTTGGTGAAAAAGTAGCTTCAGTTGAATAATAATATTCCATTGGGCTCTTTCCCAACTTTTATGTTCTTTATTACTTTATTCTGGTCAATACGGAATAAAGTAAGCATGTTGGTGGAAATATTTGTAATATATAAAATCTGGTTTCTATCCCATTCCATTTTATTGGGCATCCCCTTTAGATAGATTCTGCTCAATAGTTTTTTTCTTTCTAGGTCCACTCTATATAAAAAACCATCCTCCATACTAGTTATAAATATCATTTCTTCATTATTAATTTTCAACATATTGCTGAAAATCCCTTCCATTTCCATACAATTTTCTTCTTCATAATTATCTAAATTTACAATTGTTATATTACTATTATTTATTAACCCATTATTAACATTTGATAAAATATATATTTTATTTTCAGATATACTGATTTTAATAGGATTATTTTTTAATCTTATACTACGCTGTTCATATGCCTTTAAGCTTATTATATCCATACAATACCCATTACTGTTGACCACATATATGTTATTATTTACTTCATCTATTTCTATATGAGTTGGCTTTTCTCCTACAGGAATATTTTCGGCTAATGTAAATGTCTTCTCATCTACTATAGAGATGGAGTTTGAATCAGTATTGGCTATAAAAAGATGTTCGTTGAAATATTTAATACAAGTAGGATAACTGCCTACAGCCAATGTATCCAATAATACCTTATTTTCTATATCCATTTTAAAGACCGAGTCATCGAAAATATTAGTACAATAAACGTATCCCTTATTAATTGCCATTTCATAAGGACCAATTAGCTCACCTCTCAAGATGGACATCTTTTTATAATTTAAATGTAAAATTTCCCTTAAATCTATAGATTCTATCCTATTATTATCAAAGTCTATAAAAGTTAATGAATCCTCTCCAGTATTAGCTACCAACACTTTGCCCTTGAATAACAATATTTCACCTCCATCCATTGTATATAAGTTAATCTATGCTTATACATGGATTAAGGTGAAATATTTTTTACCAGCTTAAAATCCTCATAGCCAATAAGGGTTTTTTAATGGATAAATTTCTCCTTTTAACTTCCATAATCAATTGGTTTACCAAATGAAGTCTATTTTCATATTCAGTAGGGTCAAGCAATTCAGATAATTTTTTTAAATTCTCTATTTCTTCTAAAGTAAAATCTATTAACTGTTCATTAGTTAAATAGGTATAGGCTAATATTTTCACCTTGTTCATAAAAAAACCTCCCATAGAATGTGTATTCTATGGGGAAATTAAATATGCTAATTATTTTCTTTTATCAATTTTCTAATATCTCCGATTAAATACAATGAACCACTAAAAACTATTAAATCTTCTTCCTCTGCTAATTCATAAGCCTTATCTACAGCCTTTTTCATATCATTTTCGACAACAGTGTTTTCGTTATATTTCTTTATTACCTTTTCTAAATCTTCTGCCTTCATCTTTCTAGGCATGTTTACTTCTGTAACAACTATTTCATTCGCTAAAGGAGCTAAAGTTTTAATGATGTTTTCTACATCCTTATCTTTTAGTATGGCTATGCCAAGAATTAACCTTTTATATTGGAATAGATTTAAGCTACTTGCTAAAGTCTTAGCCCCTTGTAGATTATGGGCACCATCAATTAGGAAAATAGGCCCTCTCTTTAAAACTTCTAATCTACCTGGCCATCTAGTTTTTTTAAGGCCGTTTCTAATGTGCTCCTCTTCAATTTGGATTATACCTTCTTCATTTAAAATTAGGCTAGTCATAAAAGCTAAAGCAGCATTGTATACTTGATGTTCACCTAATAAACTGATTTCTATATCTTTGAATATTTTGCTATCATATTCAAAATTAAACACTCCACCTTTATCGCTTAAGTGAACTATTTCTACCTGGTTCATAGGGCAAACGTATAGTTTTGCCTTCTTTTCCGCTGCTACTCTTTCTATGGTTTTAATGGCCTCCTCTTCTTGAGGATAGGAGATTACAAGCCCATTTTCCTTAATTATTCCAGCTTTTTCATACGCTATTTTAGCCAATGTATCACCTAACACATCAGTATGGTCATAATCTATTGTAGTTATAACGGAAGCACAAGAATCACTAATTATGTTAGTAGAATCAGACCTCCCACCTAGACCAACCTCCAGTACTACAAAATCTACATTTTCTTCTTTAAAGTAAACAAAAGCAATGGCTGTAATTATTTCAAATGTTGTCGGATGTTCAAAGCCTCCCTTTAACATTATTTCTATTTTTTCTTTTATCCGCTGGGTTATTTTAGCTAATCTCTCATCTGGAATATCCCTTCCATTTATGGATATTCTCTCATTAAACCTTTCTAAATAAGGAGATGTAAATAAGCCTACCTTATAACCCGCTTCTTTTAATATAGTAGCCATATATGCTGAAGTAGACCCCTTACCATTAGTTCCAGCTATATGGATATACTTCATATCCAAATGGGGATTCCCAAGTAAATCTAGTAATTTCCCTATTACATCTAATCCCAATCTTGAACCATATTTTTCTTTATCATTTATATAGTTTAATGCTTCTATATAATTCATATCCTTCCCTCGCTTCAATCCGTTTTAATAGGGTGGATACTCCACCCTAAATTTACTTACTTGCTTTTAAGTTTTTCAACCTTTCCAATACCTTATCCATCATATCTTGATATTGTTTTTCCTTTGACCTTTCCTTATCTACAACTTCTTGTGGTGCTTTTTCAATAAAGCCTCGATTGGATAGTTTTCCTCTAACTCTTTTTAGTTCTTCTTCTAATTTTTCTTTTTCCTTTTCCAATCTCTCAATTTCCTTATCTATATCCACTAAATCCTTTAATGGAATGAATATTTCACACTTGTTTAGTACTACGGATATATTATCTTCTCCTAAATTGTCCCTATCTTCTTGTATTATTATAGTTTCTCCGCTAGCTAGGTTGGTAAAGTATCTCTTTCCGTAATCTATAATATCTTTTATATCCTCATCCTTGGTTACAAATATTAAAGTAGCCTTTCTTGACGGTGCTATATTCATTTCCTGTCTTGCATTTCTTATTCCTTTAATGGCTTCCATTATATAGGCCATTTTTATTTCAGCTTGAACATTTACTTTATTTTCATTGTATTTAGGCCAAGGACTTACGATTAAAGCTTCTTCCCTTCTAGGTAAATGCCCCCATATTTCCTCGGTAATAAAGGGCATGAAAGGATGTAGTAATTTTAGTATGTTTTCAAGTACATGGAGTAATACTTTTTGAGCTGTTTCTTTGCTTTCCTTGTCATCACCATATAGTCTAGGCTTTACCATTTCAATATACCAGTCACAGTACTCATCCCATATAAAATCGTAAATTCTTTGAGCTGCCATTCCTATCTCATATTTATTGAGATTATCAGTAACTTCTTTAATAACCCTATTTATCCTAGACAATATCCACTTATCTTCTTCCTCTAATAAATTTGGGCTGATATCTTCTAAAACTACTTTTTCATCTAAATTCATCAATACAAACCTAGTTGCATTCCACAGTTTATTGGCAAAATTTCTATTAGCTTCTACCCTTTCCATATGGAACCTCATATCGTTTCCTGGTGTATTTCCGGTAACTAAAGTAAATCTTAGAGCATCAGCACCATATTCTTCAATTACATCTAATGGGTCAATGCCATTCCCTAAGGATTTGCTCATCTTCCTACCTTCCGAATCCCTAACAAGCCCTGTTAAGAATACATCATTGAAAGGCACTTTTCCTGTTTGTTCTATACTTGAAAATACCATCCTAATTACCCAGAAGAAAATGATATCGTAACCCGTTACCAAAACATCCGTAGGGAAGAAATACTTATAATCTTCCGTTTCTTCTGGCCAGCCTAAAGTTGAAAAAGGCCATAGAGCAGATGAGAACCAAGTATCTAATGTGTCTGAATCTTGATACATATTGGTACTATTACATTTAGTACATCTTTCTGGTTCTTCTCTCGTGACTATTACCTCACCGCAGTCTTTACAATAGTATACAGGTAGTCTATGCCCCCACCAAAGTTGCCTCGATATACACCAATCCTTAATACCTTCTAACCAATGGGTGTAAATTTTTCCAAACCTTTCTGGAATAAATCTTAATTTTCCTTCCTTATAAGCATCTAGAGCTGGTTTAGCTAAAGGTTCCATCTTGACAAACCATTGTTTGGATATTAGTGGTTCTACAACGGTTTTACATCTTTCACAATGTCCAACACTATGGACATGTTCTTTAATTTCTACTAAATAACCTTCTTTTTCAAGGTCCTCTACAATCAACTTCCTAGCTACATATCTATCTAATCCATTATATTTCCCGCCATTTTCATTAATAGTTCCATCTTCATTCATTATTATTAAATGACCTAAATTATGTCTTAACCCTACCTCAAAATCGTTTGGGTCGTGAGAAGGTGTTATTTTAACAGCTCCAGTGCCAAAATCCATCTCTACATATTCGTCGGCAATAATTGGTATTTCCCTATTAACCAGTGGAAGTATGGCTGTCTTTCCAATAAAGTTCACATACCTCTCATCTTTGGGATTTACTGCAACTGCCAAATCTCCCAACATGGTTTCAGGTCTCGTAGTAGCAATAACAATGAACTCATCTTCATTCTTTATCGGATACCTTATATGCCATATATGTCCAGAAGTTTCCTCATGGTCTACTTCTGCATCTGAAATAGCCGTTTTGCAGTCTGGACACCAATTGATTATCCTATTACCCCTATATATTAAACCTTTTTCATATAATCTAATGAATACCTCTTTTACAGCATTGCTCAAACTTTCATCTAATGTAAATCTTTCTCTACTCCAATCGCAGGAAACTCCCAACTTTTCCAATTGGTTATTTATATTTCCTCCATATTTTTTGGTCCACTCCCAAGCTTCTTTTAAAAAATTATCTCTGCCTAACTCTTCTTTGGTTTTACCCTCTGATCTAATTTTTTCTACTACTTTTGCTTCTGTAGAAATGCTGGCGTGGTCCGTTCCTGGTAGCCATAATACCTCATATCCCTGCATCCTCTTCCAGCGTATAAGGATGTCTTGAATAGTATTGTTTAGAGCATGACCCATGTGAAGATTTCCAGTAACATTTGGTGGAGGCATCATAATGGTATATGGTTCTTTATCATAATTTATGTGGGCTTTAAAATACTCTTTTTCTTTCCAAAACTTATATAATCTATCTTCAAAATCTTTTGGATTGTAGGTTTTTGACAAATTCTCTATCATGTCTAACCCTCCTATTCTTTCCTTTATTAATCTATAATTAAAAACCCTTCGTCTTATAGTTTAAGGACGAAGGGTAATTCGCGGTACCACCTTAATTCCACAAAAATATTATGGCACTTATTCTATATAACGGATAAACCGTTCTAGCCTACTGTTTTCAGCTAGAATACTAAGAAGCTACCTTCAGTAACCATTGCCTATGAAAGCCTCTCAGCCAAGGGCTTTTTCTCTGTCTAGGTTAGTTACCTACTCCTCTTCCTCATCGTATCATATGGAATTGTTAGAAATTATTATACAGATAATGTTTATCTTTGTCAATAAATCAAATATAGTTTTTACTATCTTTAGACAGGAAAATAATTAAATAGTTTATAAATGCCAACATGTTTAAAACCACCGTAACTAAAATCAATATCTTAGTTATATTAGGGTCAGGAAATTTAAATACTATAGATAAGATTGCAACATAAAAGGAAAACGTGGCAATTTTCCCATATTTATTAGAGGGAAGAACTTTTTTATCCTTTAAAAGATATAGCATAAACCCACCTATAATCATTAATCCTTCTTTGGCTCCCATAATTAGCAAAACCCAAAACGGTATAAGACCTTCTGTAGTAAAACTTATAAGTACTGCAAAAGTCATCAATTTATCCGCTAATGGATCTAAAGCTGCACCCAATTTAGTTTTCAAATCATACTTTCTTGCAATATGTCCATCTAAAAAATCACTTATTCCGGCTAATATAAATACAATTGCTCCATAAATTATACGGTTTTTATTAGCTGAATAAAAAAGAATCAAATAAATAGGTACAAGCAAGATCCTAAATATAGTTAGTATATTAGGAATATTCATAACACAACCTCTTTTCAAGAATCTATTAATCTATTTATTTTCAAATAATTATTAAAATAGAATCCCAATTTATCATCTTTTTATTCATCACTATATATTTAAACTGTAACTAAAAAAAATAATCAGAATATTATAGCTATAAAGATGGCTTACAATATTAATAATATTATAGGAGGGATACATTTGTCAAAGGTTTTTAAATTTATACCCTTGTTCCTAATAACAGCTTTAATATTATCTATTGGTTTAACGGGATGTAAAAAGAGTGAACTCCAAAGAGTCAGATTGATAGAAGTTACCCACTCCCTTTTTTATACTCCTCAATACGTTGCAATAACCCAAGGCTTTTTTGAAGAAGAAGGTCTTGAAATCATACTTACAGATGGCAAAGGCGCAGACAAATGTATGGCAGCTTTATTAAGTGGTGAAGCAGATATTGGTTTTATGGGGCCAGAAGCTTCCGTATACGTTTATAACCAAGGGAGAGAGGACTATGCAATAAACTTTGCCCAATTAACACAAAGAGATGGCTCTTTTCTGGTAGCACGAGAACCAGATCCAGATTTCACCTTTAATAAACTTAAAGGAAAGGAGGTATTGGGCGGAAGAAAGGGCGGTATGCCCTATATGACCTTAGAGTATGTAGTAAAAAAACATGGGCTTACTCCCGGAGTAGATGTGAATTTAAGAACAGATATCCAATTCGATGTTCTTGCAGGAGCTTTTATTGGTGGAGAAGGTGACTACGTAACCTTGTTTGAACCTGTAGCAGCTACCCTAGAAAAGGAAGGAAAGGGCTATGTAGTAGCTTCCATTGGTAAAGAAGGAGGATATATACCCTATACTTGTTATTCTGCTACTAAGAGCTATATAGAAAAAAATCCTCAAATTATACAGAAATTTACCAATGCCATTTATAAAGCTATGTTATGGGTTCAGAGCCATACTACTGAAGAAATTGCAGAAGCTGTAAAACCTCAATTCCCAGATACAGACCACGAAATACTAGTTAAGCTTATAGAAAGATACAGGGAGCAGGACAGCTGGAAACCAGATTTAATCATTACAGAAGAAGGTTTAAAGCATATGATGCATATAATGGAGCTGGCAGGAGAATTGGATAAAAGAGCAGACTATGATAAGATAGTAACTACTGATTTTGCAATTAGAGCTATGGAAAACATTAAAAAATAAAATTGTAGAGGGGAAACCCAGTATGGGTTATTCCCCTATTAATCCCCTTAAATTAAGTCTTAATGTAAAAGTTGGATAAAAGTGTTTACAAAATAGTTACAATTTCCACTTTATTTATTCTGCTATTTAGTATATACTATTAATAAATAAAACTAAATCTAGCGTATAAAGGAGTTGTTCTTATGCCAGATTCCAGTTCCTGGAAGAAAAAGATTGTCGCATTTACTTTAGCTGGAACCCTTTTTGCCAATCCTCTATTAGTACAAGCAGAATTAGGAGATCAAATATTGAAATATAGTATGGAACACGAAGACGTAAAAGTTCTCCAACAGCACTTGATTAACTTAAATTTCTTAGACCTTGAGGAAACTACTACATATTATGGAGACCAAACTCTTAATGCAGTTAAAAAATTTCAAGAGTTTATCGGATTAAATCCAGATGGAGTGTTTGGTTCTGAAACCTTTGAGGCTTTAAAGAAAATTATTGACTTGAAACCTTTAGTACATGAGAGAGTACTAAAAGAAGGTGATGAGGGAGAAGATGTTAAAGCCTTACAGGAAAGATTAAAAATATTGGGTTTTTTAGATATTGATGAGTGTACTACATATTTTGGCCCTCAAACTAGACAAGCTATTAAGGATTTTCAAAAAATATATGGCCTTAAGGTTGATGGAATAGCAGGAGATGAAACCATTGATGCAATAAATGAAGCCTTAAAGGGTAATAGACGAAGAGTTACTATAGGATCAAGTAGAGGAAGCTCAAGAAGCAATTCTTTAGGTGAAAGAATTGTCGCTACTGCTATGCAATATCTAGGTTGTCCTTATGTATATAAAGGATCTAGTCCCAAGGGCTTTGATTGTTCTGGATTTACCCAATACGTTTATAAGCAATTTGGAATAAACATTTCCAGATCCTCATCTACGCAAGCTAATGATGGAGTTAGGGTGGATAGAGAAGATTTACAAATTGGGGATTTATTGATTTTTACCGGTACTAGAAGTTCTACCCCTGGTCATACTGGTATATATATAGGAAATGGTAAATTTATCCATTCCAGTTCTGGTAAGGCTAGAGGAGTTACTATTTCCGATTTAGATTCTGAATATTACAATAAGCGGTTTTTATATGGAAGAAGATTATATTAGCAAAAGGAGATGGTTTGAAAACCATCTCCTTTTGTTGGCTTGGTATTCATTGGGAAAACGAATATCGAAACACCTTATATTTATATAAATCCCACTTTCTTATATACTTTTCTTAACGTCTTATTTGCTACTAAGCTTGCTCTTTCCGCTCCTTCTCTATATATCTTTTCCAAGAATTCTTTGTTATTCATTAAGTCTTCATATTTTTTTTGAATAGGCCTAAGACCTTCTATAATCACTTCGGCTAAATCTTCCTTAAACTTTCCATACCCAATTCCTTCATATCTATTTTCAACATCTTTAATGGAATCCCCAGAAAAAACGCTATAGATGGTTATTAAATTCTTTATCCCCAACTGCTCATCGTTGTATTTTACTTCTCCAATGGAATCAGTTACTGCCCTTTTTATTTTCCTTCTTATGACATCGGGTTTATCTAATATTAAAATATAGCCATTTTCATTTTCATCTGACTTAGACATTTTACTTTCTGGATCTTGCAGGCTCATAATCCTTGCACCTTCCTTTTTAATTAAAGGTTCTGGCACTTTAAAAGTTGGGCTATACCTGTTGTTAAACCTTTCCGCCAAATCCCTAGCCAATTCTATATGCTGCTTTTGATCTTCTCCCACAGGTACTAAATCAGTTTGATATAATAAGATATCTGCAGCCATCAATACCGGGTAAGTAAATAGACCTGCATTAAGATTTTCTTCCGATTTTTTTGATTTTTCTTTATACTGGGTCATCCTACTTAGTTGTCCCATGTAGGATATAGTATTTAATACCCAAGCCAACTCCGCATGGGCAGGCACATGGGATTGGATGAAAATAGTCGATTTTTCTGGATCAAGTCCACAAGCTAAATATATGGCTAATACTTCCAAAGTATTCTTTCTCAAATCCTTTGGTACTTGAGGAACGGTTATGGCATGTAAATCTACTATGGAATAATAACAGTCATAATCATCTTGTAATGAAAGCCAATTCTTTATAGCTCCTATATAATTTCCTATTGTAAGTCCGCCTGAAGGCTGAACACCGCTAAATACAACTTTCTTCTCCATATAGATACCTCCTATAAAAAAATCCCTTTCAGCTCATAAAGAGACGAAAGGGTTGCTTCCGTGGTGCCACTCTAATTGGCCTAAGGCCCACTTTTTACCTCTAAGGGGGTAAACCCTAATATCCTACTGAAATTTCAGATATTAACTCTCAAGCCCATTCGATATAATAGTGTCATCAGGCTCCCACCATCCCTGACTCGCTGTAGACCTTTATTATATCTACTATTCTTGATCATAGCTTTAAAATTATCTTTTATTCTCATTATACATATTTTTTTTAAAAAGTAAACAATAGTTTTAAATTACATACATTAAATAGTCTCTTTTATTATATTTCACTATTCTTCCAGGTACCCCCACAACAGTTGAATATGGGGGCACATCCTCTAATATTACTGCATTAGCTCCAATCTTAGCTCCTCTGCCTATGGTTATAGGGCCTAATATTTTGGCTCCAGCCCCTATCATTACATTATCTTCAACGGTAGGATGGCGCTTCTTTCCAGGTTCTCCGCCAATACCTCCCAAAGTCACCCCATGATAAATTGTTACATTATCTCCTATCTCAGCAGTTTCACCTATAACTACTCCCATTCCATGGTCTATAAATAACCTTTTTCCAATCTTAGCACCGGGATGAATTTCAATTCCTGTAATCCTCCTTGCTCTTTGGGATATAATCCTAGCCAATAGAAATCTCCCTTTTTTATAAAATCTATGTGCTATCCTATGATAAACTAAAGCTTTTAAACCAGGATAGCAAAAAATCGCTTCTACCAAGCTTTTTGCAGCTGGGTCTTTTTCTTTTATATTTTTTGCTTCCTCTAAAATATATTTTAACATCCTATCACTCCTCATTAAATAAAGCAGTTGAAAGATATCTTTCACCTGTATCTGGTAATACTGTTACTACCTTTTTACCTTTTCCTAATCTTTTAGCTATAGTAATTGCAGCATGGATATTAGCTCCCGATGATATACCACAGAAAATTCCTTCTTCTTTACCCAATCTCCTAGATTGAATGAATGCATCCTTATCGTCTACAGTGATTATTTCATCAATTATATTTCTGTCTAATATTTCTGGAATGAAGTTTGCTCCTATCCCTTGAATACCATGACTACTTGGATTTCCACCTGATAGAATTGGCGATTTGCTTGGCTCTACAGCAACAATTAATATGTCAGTATTATTTTCCTTTAATCTCCTTCCTACTCCAGTTATAGTTCCACCAGTTCCTACTCCTACTACAAAAGCATCGATATTACCTTTTGTATCTTCTAGTATCTCTATGCCTGTTGTTTCATAATGGGCTATTACGTTGTTTATGTTCCCAAATTGATTTGGCATAAAATAACCTTCTCTACTAGCCAGTTTCTTAGCCAATTCTACTGACCCCTTCATTCCATACTTGCCTTCCGTTAATATTAATTCAGCTCCATAAGCCGCCATAAGCTTTCGCCTCTCCATGCTCATGGTATCGGGCATTACAATTATAACCTTATAGCCTTTTGCAGCTCCTATCATGGCAAGAGCAATCCCAGTATTACCGCTGGTAGGCTCGATAATTGTACTTCCTTTTTTTAATATACCCCTTTCCTCTGCATCCTTAATCATATAAAAGGCTGGTCTATCCTTTACACTCCCAGCTGGATTGAAGCCCTCTACTTTTACCCAAACCTCTGCCATTTCTGCAGTTGTCATATGATTTATTTTTACTAAAGGTGTTCTGCCGATTGTTTTATAAATACTGTTAGCTATCATTTTATCCCTCCTCAAAAAATTGAATTTATATAATATTTTTAGTTTATCCTAAAATTAATATAATAAAAAAACCCCTTACCTCATGTATCAGCATACAGAGGCAAAAGGTCTCCTTTCGCGGTTCCACTCTGTTTAAGGCTAATTGCCTTATCTCTATTCGAGTACTAACATACTCTAGTTCTGTAACGGGAACAACCGTTTAAGTCTACTAAAACTTCGACCAAAAACTCCTTGGAGCACTTCGAATATACCAGTATAGATTCCTTCCACCAAATAGAATCCTCTCTATAATACTCAGTATATTCTACTTTCCCAAATCATAGTTTTTTGCTTTTTAAATATTATATTATAGTATAACATATTTGTTACAAATTGCAAATTTTTTCTATATTCTAAAAGATGTAAAAGCTAATATAGAATATATGTGAGCTGTTAGGTTCCTGTATATATTTTTTCCAAACGAATAGAATAACTTAGTTAATATATCGTATAGTCTTTCATCCTTCGTCAATCCATATAGTTGTTGTAGAGTTAATCCAGCAAAGGAATTCCCAGATGGCATTGCTCCGTCATAAAAATCCTTTAACCTTAAGACCAACTTTTCGGATATATTGCTGTAATGGAAGAAGCCCCCATCAACCTTATCCCAAAATAGTTCTATCATTTCATCCTTTAATTTTTTGCTTATTTCTAAATAAACTTCTTCTTTTGTAACTTGGTATAAGGTTAAAAGACCATATATGAAAAATGCATAATCCTCCAGAAAACCATAATTATAGCTTTCTCCATCTACATAGGTAGATAATAAATGACCTTCTTTATCGATACAATTAGCTATAACAAAGTCTGCTGCTTCTTTTGCTTTTCGTATAAATAAGCCTTTATTTAACACTTTGCCTCCATAGGCTAAACTGGCTATAGCTAACCCATTCCACGAAATTAGTATTTTCTCATCCCTATGGGGTTTTACCCTTCTATTCCTATAGGATAAAATCACATCCCTTATGTTATCCAATTTACTCATATCCAATTCACTAATAGAATCTAGGTTTTTTCCAATCATATTAGGAATATTCTTGCCTTCAAAATTGCCTTCTTCTGTTATATTGTAATAGTTAGTAAAATATCCTCCAAATTCTTCACCTAAGAGATCAATTATTTCATCATATTCATATACATAGTACTTCCCCTCTTCCCCTTCAGTTTCTGCATCCAAAGCAGAGTAAAATCCACCCTCTTCCGATGCCAGATCCCTTAACAAAAATTCAAATATCTTCTCTCCTACGTCCCTATAGATTGGTTTGTTCATAATTTCGTAGGCTTTAATATAAGTAATTCCTAAAAGAGCATTATCATACAACATCTTCTCAAAATGGGGAACTAACCATTTTTCATCTACTGAATACCTATAAAATCCATAACCTATATGGTCGAAAATTCCACCTTTATACATGTTAATTAAAGTATTTTCTGCCATCATCAATGCCTTTTCATCTGCCATATTATAGCCATATTCCAATAAAAAGAGTATATACTGGGGTAATGGAAACTTGGGTCTATAGGAAAAACCACTATTTCTATCATCGTAAATCTCTTCCAATTCATCTTTAGTCCTTTTTAATATATCTTTATCAATATTTCCTTTAAGACTGCCATTGTATATTCTATCTATCTCTTTTAATATGTTGTTGCTATCCTCGATAATATCATCTTTCTTTTTCTTCCATAAATCCTTTACTTTCATTAACAGTTCTATTAAACCAGTTAATCCCTTTTTAAACCTTTTTGGGAAATAAGTGCCTGCAAAAAATGGCTTGCCTTCAGGAGTTAATATTAGAGTAAGAGGCCACCCAGTTGTTCCTGTTAAAGCTTCCGCAAAGGTCATATATACCTTGTCTATATCCGGCCTTTCCTCCCTATCCACCTTAATTGGAACAAAATGTTCATTTAATATATGAGCTACCTCTTCATCTTGAAAGGACTCTTTATTCATATTATGACACCATCGACAAGTGGAATAGTCAATGGATATAAATATGGGTTTATCTTCCTCCTTAGCTTTGTTAAAAGCTTCTTCCCCCCAAGGAAACCATTTTATTGGATTATAAGCATGCTGTAATAGATAAGGAGATTTTCATGGATTAATTTATTGGGAATTCTACTGCTTTCATTCATATGACCAAACCCTTTCATAATGTATTTATATGTATATTTTAACCATAGGGTTTACCTATATTCACAAATTATGACTTACTTAACACTTCCTTCTTTATTCTACTATACAACTCATTTCCGCTAAAAAGCCTTCCATCATATTTGAGAATCTTGTAACTCGATTGAAAATGGGTTTCTTCCCTTATTATACTATCCAGTTGGGCAGTTCTATTTTGCTCCACATCTATTATCTTACTTGCAATTTTTTCAAGATTAAGTAATCTCTTCTTAGGAAAAGGTATCGATCCTCTGACCTGCAACACCACCTGTTAAAATAGTATAATCTATCCTAACCTATTTCACCCCATTTAATCCATATTCACTATACTACGTTATACCCATATTAATTTTTTTATCACAAAAAACTGAAAAATATCTTATAATTTTAAGGTATCAAAAATGACCTACTCATCCCATTAGCATATGAATTGGTGAAGGCATGCTTTTTATTAGTTATCAATACACTACATTAAACCAACGGAAAATTTTACTTCTGTAGATTTTTTGGTATAATTAATGTGTATAAATATTATTGAAAAGGTGAATGTTGTTATGAAAACAGTAGATTGTCTTGGCGATATGTGCCCTATTCCCATTATAAAAACTAGAAAAGCTCTAAAGAAAACTGAGCCAGGAGAGACCATTAAAGTAATAACAGACCATAGCTGTGTATTAGAAGCCATAAAAAGCAACTTTAAAAAATGCAATATAACACATGAGGAAGTCATAAATGGAATTTGGGAAATATCCATTACAAAAAATTAGCATAAACTCTTTTTAGCGATTTTCTTAAAATATTCAATAAAATTATATAATACTTCATTTCCTTTTATATTGTTATTATATATTAGATACATATCATACTCAATAGAGTAATCTCTAATATTTATTTCTTTTAATTGCTCATTATATAGCTCTTTTTTTATAGAAGTATAAGGTAAAAAGCCTATGCCAAATCCATTTAAGACTGAGGATTTTACAGATTCCGCAGAATCACTATTATACAAAATATTTAAATCTTCTATTTTTAAACCTATAATATTTAACTTTTCATTAATGGAATCAATAACGTGAAGTTTATCATTTAATAGAATAAATGGATGCTTTACCAATTCTTCAAAATCTATTTCATCTTCAATTTCATAATTCTTAGGAGCTACTAATACAATCTTGTCCTTACCTATCTTATAATACGATAGATTTAAGCTTTTAGGCTTATTGTATATTACCCCAATATCACATATATTGTTTAAGACATTTTGTTCAATTAGATCTAATTCATTTGGGTTTAATTCATAGCTGTAATTGCCAAATTGATTTTTAATTTCATACATAACACAGGGTAAAGAATATGTAGCTATAGACCAACAAGCTTCTATTTTTATATTCCTTTCATTCTCATCAGCAAGTTTAAGCTCTTTAAGCATTGCATTATATGTTCTGATAATATTATCTGCATATTTAAAAGCGATAATCCCTTTATCGGTTAATTCGACGCCCTTATTGCTTCTTTCCAATAATTTAGTTCCTAATATTTCCTCCAACTTTAAAATCTGTTGACTTAAAGCAGATTGCGAAATATGAGATTCTTTAGCTGCTTTAGATATGCTCCCTGCAATAGCCACCTTGCAGAAATAATCTAAGTATTCTATATTCACAAATATCCATCCCCTTGTTTCAAACTATTCTAAATTGTAATTATTACTAAATATATTATATAATATATTTAACAAGGTTACACAATACATAAACTAAAAAGACATAACTGTCAAATGGCAAGCTAATTATTGACATTAATTGTATAATAATTAACTATTGGAGGTGGATTTTATGTATTCAAATAAGGGACATAATAAAAGAAATCAAGTCCCTTTAGGAATTCTAGTTTTAACTATCGCCATAACATTCGGCATATTTCTGTACTTTAAATCCCATCTCCTCTCCTTCTTCTGGATGACTGGAATAGCCTCTGGCTTCATATTGCAAAGGTCTAAATTCTGTTTTGCTGCAGCATTAAGAGATCCTTTCCTTATTGGCAGCACTTCCCTTTCTAAAGCGTTACTAATAAGCATAGCATTAACCACTATTGGATTTACAGCTATTAAATATGGGGCCTATACAAATGGACAGGAAATTCCAGGTCAAATATCAGTGATCAATATAAGCTTAGCAACTATAATAGGAGGAATATTATTTGGTATAGGAATGGTTTTAGCTGGAGGATGTGCTTCAGGATTACTCATGAGAACTGGAGAAGGCTTTCTAACCCAATTAGTAGCCTTAGTTTTTTTCATTTTAGGTTCTCTATGGGGAGCACATGATTTTGGCTGGTGGAATGAAAAGTTTATTTCAAAGGGATTTAAAGTATTTCTGCCAGATATACTTGGCTGGTTTAAAGCGTTAATAATTCAGCTTTCATTCATAGGTTTACTATATGTTTTCCTTGATAAATGGGTACCAAATGAAAATGAGGATTTTTTTGAATAGGGGGTCTAGGTTTTGAACTTAAACAATAACAGATGTT
This sequence comes from Tepidimicrobium xylanilyticum, assembly GCF_900106765.1. Taxonomy (NCBI): domain Bacteria; kingdom Bacillati; phylum Bacillota; class Tissierellia; order Tissierellales; family Tepidimicrobiaceae; genus Tepidimicrobium; species Tepidimicrobium xylanilyticum. The sequence goes on along the minus strand of NZ_FNNG01000010.1, from coordinate 71,869 downwards.
ATAGCAAATGGTTTAAAGATTCATGGACTTATATTACAGGTTCAGTATTGCTTTCCTTATTTCAAATTGTCACATTAGCTGTAACAAATGAACCTTGGAGAATTTCATCTGCGATGGCTTACTGGGGTGCTTGGATATTAAAAGCTCTTAGAATAGATGTTTCCCACTGGTCCTATTTTAATATAGAAGGAGGCCAAGAAATATTTAGTGGAGGATTTTTACAAGACCCTTACTCCATTAGGAATTTTGGAATTATAGTAGGTGCTCTTTTTTCATCTTTAATGGCCTCCCAATTCAGAATTAGGAAGATAAAGTCAAAAAACCAATTTATATTAGCAGCTATAGGTGGACTATTGATGGGTTATGGTGCTAGAATAGCTTCAGGGTGCAATATAGGTGCCCTTTTTAGTAGTATTTCTAGTCTATCCTTATCCGGTTGGATTTTTGGTCTAGCTGTTGTTATTGGTGCTATCATTGGAGGCAAAATAATAGTTAGGTTTTTAATGTAAATAATAAATAAAACAAGTCAAAAAACCTATGAAATAGTCAATAAATAAAGACAAATCATAAAGAGCAACTTCCCGATTCAGGTTTGGTGGTATCACGATACAGAAAAAACAGATTTGCAAACTCGCTACTTATATATCTTTTGCTGGTTTATATTTTGTATTACATTTCCTATAATAGAAAACTCCTGCAATAACCCATATGAACATGAATACAATCGATGGGAAGCTAAGTCTAGCTGGAGAAGTCGGAATTATCAAAAGTCCAATGAATAAAGTGCTTACAATTGCACCTATTAATGACAGATACTTTTCTGCCTTGTTTTTACCAATCCTATAACTTATGTAACATACATATAGGTATACCAAAGCAGCCAATAATGATGACATATCAACTATATATAATATTACCTGTCTTCCAATAAAGGGTGCGATTAAACCTACAAGGCTAACAAATTTAATTGCATTTTCATTTACTCCAGCTTTATTTTTCTTATTATACTTTTCAGGGAACAATTTATATGTGGATAAAGCGCCAATTAGCTTAGAACTTCCTAACATAAATCCATTGATTCCGGTAACTACTGCTGATATTAAAGCAATGGTCAATAATATGAATCCTATGATACCTAAATTGCTTAAAACCGCTGTACCAAGAGCCCACTCTTGTTTTAGCACATCTTCTGGCCCATAAGCAAGTGAAGTGATTATGTTCAAAGAATTATATATAAATATTCCTGAAAAAATGGATATAATCCCCATAGTTACAGCTTTTCCAGGCTTAAAATTTAGTTCTGTACTCACTTGGGGTATAACATCAAATCCTACGAATAGAAATGGAGCTATGGCTAATACCCTTGAAATTTCACCAAGATCTATTTTAGTTTCACGTATATAATTTTCGACAAATATTGTCCTATTGGCTTTAAAAATCATGACTGAAAGTACTACTATCACATTTATAACTAAGAATAATACCATTATGTTTTGGGTTCTAGCACTAGTTTTTACTCCCTTTATATTGATATAGGCAAATAGTAATATTACAAAGCTTGCAACCAATATTTCAGACAAATATACGGGATGTCCTGCTACATGATATAAATATATCTTTTCCACAGAAGATCCAAAGAGCCTTTTTATAACGAGTACAAAAGCCGTTGCATTTAATGGCACTAGACTTAAATAGCATAATATCAAACTCCAACCTACTATGAATCCATTTAATTTCCCCATATTTTCGTAAGTATAGGAGAATTCCCCGCCATCTTTAAGGTGATTTTTCATCATAACCCTATAACCTATTTGGACAAAAACTACAGCTAACCCTCCTAAGGTTAACCCAATGGCCGTATTTATGACTCCCGATTCAGGAAGAAATTTAGTCCCGGGTAGGGTAAACGAACCCCACCCTATAATGGAACCTAAAGCCAGGCTCAATATATCTACTGGATTTAGTTTATTTTCCCTTTTCTTTTCCATAGTATCACATTATTTAAAATTATATTCCGTTAATATTTTATTTCTTCCAGTAACGTGGTCATTGAAGTATTCATAGTAGGATATGCCTAAGAAAGAACCAGATATATTGTATAGATTGTCAAATCCCATATGTTGCAATGCCATTATCGCATTATAGCTTCTTTGACTTGAACGACAATGTAAATACACAGGTCTATCTGTAGGAATTTCATCAACTCTCTGTCTTAGTTGGCTTAAAGGTATATTAACAGCATTAATTAGATGGCCTGCTTCGTATTCATACTTTTCCCTTACATCAATAATATGGGCATTATTTTCTACCAAATCCCTAACTTTGGTAACTGGAACTTGCTTAAAAACGCCATTTAATATATTTAATCCTACCATGGCTGCATGGTTTACAACATCTCTTGCAGTACCAAACATTGGTGCGTAGCATAGTTCCAATTCCTTTAAATCCTCTAAGGTTCCATTCATCATAATTAAAGTCGCAATTACATCTATTCTCTTATCTACATTTCCCCTTCCTATAGCTTGAGCTCCTAATATCCTCCCTGTTGGAACTTCAAACAACAGTTTAAAATGCATAGGACTACTATTTGGCATTAATCCTACCTTATCCTGTGGAATTATATATACATAGTCGTAGATTATGCCAGCAGCTTTTGCTTGCTTTTCGTTAAGTCCTGTACAAGCTGCATTCAAAGCAAATAATTTTATAACTGAAGAACCAATTACTCCATTGTTTCTTACAGGTATATTGTATATATGATCTGCAGCAGCTCTCGCCTGTCTCTGGGCAGGTCCTGCAAGAGCAAGTCTTGTAGGTTTTTTAGTTAACCTATTATATACTTCAATAGCATCCCCCACTGCATAGATATCCTTATCGCTAGTTCTATAATTGCGGTCAACTTTGATTCCACCTGTTTCTCCAATCTCAAGACCAGCTTCCTCAGCCAATTTAGTTTCAGGTCTTACTCCTATGGCCATAACTAAAGCTTCAGCCTTCACTATTTTGCCAGATTGCAATTCTACATAATCTTTTCCAATTTTTTTAACACCATCACTAAGTATTAAATCTATCCCATGATCCATTATTTCCTTATGTAATATCTGAACCATATCATAATCGAAAGGTGCCATAACTTGGTCTAAAGCTTCTATTAGGGAAATGTTCATACCAGCCAAGCGTAAATTCTCTGCTACTTCTAGCCCTATAAAACCTCCACCTATTACTGCTACGTCCTTAATACTTTTCTCCTTTATATATGTCTTTAAATTATCTATATCTACTACATCTCTTACTGTAAACACATTTTGGTTGTAAATGCCTTCAATACTATTTGGACGAATTGGACTTGCCCCTGGTGAGAGGACTAATTTATCATAGTGTTCCTCATATTCTCTTCCTGTGCTTAAATCCTTTACTAAAATGGTTTTTTTACTTCTGTTAATTTTAATAACTTCATTATTTACTCTAACTTCAATATTATACTGTGCTTTAAAAGTTTCTGGATCCATCAACACCAAAGATTCCATATCTTCCACAATTCCACTTAAATAAAAGGGCAGTGAGCAATTAGAAAAGGATACATGAGGTCCCTTTTCAAAAATTATAATCTCCGCCGATTCATCTAATCTTCTTAATCTAGTAGCTGCAGAAGCACCTCCTGCAACTCCCCCCACTACTAAAATTCTTTTACTCATCCTTTTTCCCCCTTTAAATGTAATTTATAATTTTAAATGTTTAATTTTTATTCCACCTTTTAGCACAGATATTGCCTATAGTTCCTCCTATAACCATAAATATTAAAAATAACCACCCTGAAAGCGAGAAATGAGCAATTGATGTATATAATGCTCCTGCATTACAACCATTTGCCATACGGGTTCCCAAGCCCATGGTTATTCCACCTAAAGCAAAGAGCAGTGCTTCTTTTTTACTAATCTTTAACTCAGAAACAAATGTAGTTCTAAACTTTCCAGCAGTCAATAGATAAATTGCTGTACCAACTACTATTCCAAAATTTTGCACTGAAGATCCATGCTCAAAAAATGGTACTGTGAAAAATTCAGGAGATTGCTTAGTAAATGAAGCAAGGGATTCGGGTGATATACCAAATACCACTAATGCTTTTCCAAACCACAGCCCAAGAGGTGTAGAAACACCCCAACCGGATTTGGTTACTCCCATTAGCAATGTAAATAGCAAGCATAAAACTACTGCTCCCTGTTTTAAGGTCCAAGGTTTTACAAAAACCTTTTCATAGGTTTCAGCACTAATTAGCTTGGAATAGGAATAATCTTTTTTTTCCAAAGAATCTTGTAACTTTTCCATTGGATGGCCTATATAGGTACCTTGTTCTTTTCTCCTTTTTTCATATAGATGGGATAAGTGGACTACTATACCACAGAATATACCAGTTAGGACCAATGCTCCTAAATAGCCTCCAAAGCCATCCCATTTAAATAAATCTGGTAGAAAAACACCACCTTTAAACAATTGTCCAACTGGCGATGTTACCCATGATTCAGTAACCCAGGTTGCACCATTTTGAATGGGAAATCCTAAAAACACACCTAATCCAAAAAATATTAAGGTGATAATAGCTCTTGGTAACCCAGTTACTAGATCTGTTAATACTCCGCTAGCACAACACGAAGAAAAGGACATTCCAAATCCAAATAATATTCCACCTAGTATCAGGCCTAAATTAATGGGATTTATGTTTAAATTATAAGCTGTCAAATCTTCAGATGTGTATAAAAAAGCTGTAGTAGATAAAAGGGTAAGGAAAAACATAAACATTAGAGTTCTCATTAACTTGGTAGAACCAGTATTAAAAGCCCGATTTACACTGCCAGCAAAGCCAGTATAAGCTCTTGTCAAAGTATACCCTAAAGCAGTGCCAATGACAAGCCTAAAATATATCATTTGGTTTTTTAGTAAAAACTTTCCTAGAATTAGTACTGAAAAAACACCCATAAAACCTAATATGATCTCCGCTTTCTTCAAACTAATCTCAGATTGAATTTTTGAAGGACCCAAAGTTGTAGTGCCCTTATCCATTTAATCTCCCTCCTTAAAACCTTGTATTGTTTTATTTATGTTTATTATATAACTAACAATCCTCAATAGATCATAACTCTTTCTAATACAATATTAGTATTTTTAATAGCTTCTTTTATTGAAGTAAACTTGTACCAATCGAAAGTTTAAAACTGTAAAACTTACTTAATAGCATTTTTTAAAAAAAGTGCTTAGGAACTACTTCTAAAACAAGTAGCTCCTAAGCACTTTTAATCTAATTTACATTAATTAAGTTAAATCTGTAATTCTCTTAAACCCATACTATTCTTCTTCCCATTTATGAGCCCTTTCAACAGCTTTCTTCCATCCTCTATACAATCTTTCTCTTTCTTCTTCATCCATTTCTGCTTCAAATACTTTATTTACATTCCATCTCTTCGAAATTTCATCTTTATTAGACCAGAATCCTACAGCTAATCCTGCTAAATATGCTGCGCCTAAAGCAGTGGTTTCTATTACCTCAGGCCTATGAACTGGAACTCCTAATATATCAGATTGAAATTGCATTAGAAAATCATTGGCTACTGCTCCACCATCTACTCTTAATGCTTGTAAGTCTATTCCTGAATCCTCCTGCATTGCTTCTAAAACATCCCTTGTTTGATAAGCAATGGATTCTAAGGCAGCTCTTATAATATGATTTCTATTTGCTCCTCTAGTTAAACCTACTATTGTTCCTCTTGCATACATATCCCAATAAGGAGCTCCCAATCCCACAAAAGCAGGTACTAGGTAAACTCCGTTATTATCCTTCACCTGTGTTGCAAAATATTCGCTATCCTTGGCATCATGTATTAACTTAAGTTCATCTCTTAACCACTGAACCACAGCCCCGGCTACAAATATACTTCCTTCTAAAGCATATTCTACCTTTCCGTCCACACCCCAAGCAATAGTAGTTAAGAGACCATTCTTAGAGGTTACCGCCTCTTCTCCTGTATTCATCAACATAAAGCATCCAGTTCCGTAAGTGTTTTTAGCCATTCCCGGTTGGAAACATGCTTGCCCAAATAGAGCTGCTTGCTGGTCTCCAGCTATACCAGCTATTGGAATTTGAGCACCACCTAATGTTTGAGGATCTGTAACCCCATAGATTTCACTGGAAGGTCTAACTTCTGGTAACATAGAAGCTGGTATTCCTAACTCTTTCAAAAGTCTTTCATCCCATTTAAGATCCTTTATATTGAAAATCATAGTTCTTGAAGCATTGCTATAGTCCGTTATATGAACTTTCCCCCTAGTCAAGTTCCAAATAAGCCAAGTATCAATATTTCCAAATAAGAGTTCTCCTCTTTCCGCTTTTTCCCTTGCCCCTTCTACATTATCCAAAATCCATTTAATCTTGGTTCCAGAAAAGTATGCATCAATAACAAGGCCCGTATTTTCTCTTACATAATCCTCTAATCCCCTTGCTTTCAACTCATCACAAATATTAGCTGTCCTTCTACATTGCCAAACTATTGCATTATATATGGGCTTTCCAGTATTTTTATCCCATACAACCGTTGTCTCCCTTTGATTTGTAATTCCGATGGCAGCGATCTCATGTGGTCTGATACCTGCAGTTTCCAATACTTGCCTTAAAACTCCAGACTGGGTTCCCCATATCTCCATTGGATCGTGTTCTACCCATCCCGGTTTTGGATAATATTGAGTAAACTCACTTTGAGCAACTTGAACTATTTCCCCATCATGATTAAATATTATTGCTCTAGAACTGGTAGTACCTTGGTCTAAAGCAATTATATATTTCTTATCCAATGTATTTTCCCCCTTTAAATATATTGTTTATACCCATAGGCTTAAAAATAGTTGATATACATAAGCCCCCAATACTCCACCAATTACTGGTCCAATTACTGGAATCAGTGCATAGCCCCAGTCTGAATCCCTTTTTCCTGATATAGGAAGTATTGCATGGGCAATTCTTGGTCCTAAATCTCTAGCAGGATTAATAGCATAGCCTGTAGGCCCACCTAAGCTTAAACCTATGCTCCACACTAAAAAACCCGCTAATAAAGCTGACAAAGCTCCTACCCCATTATTCATATGATTAATACCTAAAATTCCAATTGCTAACATAGCAGTTCCTATTATCTCGGTAATCATATTGGATACCTTGTTTCTAATAGCTGGAGCAGTACAAAAAACTCCAAGTTTTGCATCCTTATCTTCAGTAGCTGCGAAATGGTCTTTATAGGTTAAATATACTAAAACAGCACCAACAAAAGCCCCTAACAGTTGTGCTACTATGTATCCTGGAACTAAAGACCAAGAAATGTTCCCAATTGCAGCAAAGCCTATAGTTAAAGCCGGATTAAGGTGAGCTCCACTAACCCAACCAGTAGTATAAGCTGCTACTGCAACTGCCAAGCCCCAAGCTGTAGTTATTACGATCCAGCCTGAATTATTCCCTTTCGAATCCTTTAATACAACATTTGCAACTACTCCATCCCCCAAGAGGATTAGTAACATTGTACCAAAAAATTCACCAAAATACATACCCATATTAGACATCGGTTTTCCCCCTTTAATTAATTTTTAAGCCATATTTAAGTTTAATAATAAAAAAACTTTCACCACCACCTCCTTGAATCTGCTATCCTACATATACCAAACCTTTTCATTGCTAGTAGATATGGCTATGGCCCCTGCTTTAAGGCTTGATATTACATCTTCTTTCTCCTTAATAAGGCCTCCAGTAATTACTGGAATATTAGTTTCTGAAGTTATATTTTCTATTATTTTTGGCATAATGCCAGGGAGTATTTCTACCGCATTGGGCCTCGTAGTTTTTACAGCGTTAATACCAGAATCTAAGGCTAAAGAATCTAATATGAATAATCTTTGAATAACAAATAGCTTTAACTCCTTAGCAACTTTCACCAAATTAGCCTTAGTAGTTATTATTCCATCTAGTTTAACATGAGTATTGAGGAATTTTATTGCCACCTCGTCTTTTGAAAGCCCATCTATCAAATCTACATGAACATATACTAGCTTAGCATTTTCCTTTAACTTAGAAACAATAAAACTTAAATCCAATATATTTCCCGTTAGTAAAAACACAGCTTTACAAGGCGATTGAATAACCTTATCTAATTTATCCAAATCATTAATTGCTGCAATAATCGGGTTTTGGCTTATAGCGTTAAAAAAATTTCCCATTACTTTTCCCCCTCTAAACTATGAGTTAAAATTGCTCCTGCAACTTTTTAGTTGTTCGTGCTTCTTCTGCAGCTTTTAAAACTTCCTCCATATTATTAGATATATATGCTTGTACTGCTACAGATATGCTACCTTCTACAATAGGGGTATCTAAAATTATTACTTTCTTTCTTATTTCCTCTTCTAGCAATTCTATAGCTAATTCAGCGTTCATTAGAGAACTTCCTATATCTACAATTATCCCTATTCCATCCCCATCATAAGCTTTTTCTATAGCTTCCTTAATCATTATGGGATCAGTTCCAATCCTGCCGTCACTGGTGCCCCCCGCAGGTATTATTTTGAAATCTTTATCTACCATTTCATATATAAGTTCCACTACCCCTTCTGCAATTTTCCTGCTATGTGATACAACTACTAATCCAATCACGATTCCCCTCCTAATTTTTCTCTAATATCTCAGTTATAGATTTGATAATAATGTAGCTTGAAGTAGCCCCGGGATCTTGGTGTCCCAGGCTCCTTTCACCAAGATAACTGGCCCTCCCCTTCTTAGCTATAATGGTTTTAGTATATTCAACGCCTTCCAATGCTGATTCTTCGGCTCTTTTAAATGCTTTAAGGCTATTTTGTCCTTCTTCGTAAGCTAACTTAAGGGCTTCATAAGCAGGGATTAGTGCGTCTAACATGGTTTTATCCCCTCTGTTGGATTTTCCTCTCATCTTTATACCTTTAATTGCTTCATCAAACATATTTACGACATCATCCTTATCTATTTCCTTTTTTCCTTCCACTACTGTAGCAGCCCTTAAAAAACCTGTACCATATAGAGGCCCAGAAGCACCTCCTACTGTAGATATCAGAGTCATGGCTACGGTCTTTAGAATACAGCCCCAATCTTTCCCTTCCATTTCCTCTAGTTTGTCATTGATTGCACTGAAACCCTTAGCCATATTTATTCCATGGTCTGAATCTCCTATAACCCTATCCAGTTCAGTTAATAGTTCTTTACTTTCTATTATATTTTTTGACATATTCTTTACTATTTCTAATAATAATGAAGTGTCGCCCATTTTATCCCCTCCATTGGTATGCTATATTTGTCGAAATGCAGGTGTATAGGCTCTATCATCTAAAAATCCCTTTAGTTCTTCATCTAATTCTAGTAATGAAATCGATATCCCAGCCATCTCTAAAGATGTCATATAATTGCCTACTATTGTCTTATATACCTTTATTCCCTGATCTTCCAAGATCCTATGAACTTCCCTATTAACTATATATAGTTCCATTAGTGGTGTTCCTCCTAATCCATTGACCAATACAGCAACTTCTTTATTTTTTAGTTTCATATCCTTTATTATCTTATCTAATAATATGGTTGTTATTTTATTTGCTGTTTTTATCTTTTCCTTATGAGTTCCCGGCTCTCCGTGAATGCCTAGTCCTATTTCCATTTCGTCTTCTCCTATCTCGAAGCTGGGTTTCCCTGCTGCAGGAACTACACATGGTGTTAAAGACATTCCCATAGAACGAGTATTTTCTATTGCCTTTTCTGCCACCCTTTTAACCTCTAATAAATCCAATCCCCTTTCTGCTGCTGCTCCTGTTATTTTATGAACTAAGACTGTTCCTGCTATTCCCCTTCTGCCTACAGTATAAGTTGAATCCTCCATAGCTACATCGTCATTTACTACTACTTTTTCTACTTTAATTCCTTCCATTTCAGCCATTTCTGCTGCCATTTCAAAGTTCATCACATCTCCGGTATAATTTTTAATAATTAACAGTACACCCTTTCCTCCATTTACAGCTTTAATTCCCTTATAAACCTCTTCAGGTGTTGGAGATGTAAACACCTCACCTGCCACAGCTCCATCTAACATACCTAGGCCTACAAAACCTCCATGGGAAGGTTCGTGCCCACTTCCGCCTCCACTTATTAGAGCAACTTTTCCCTTTACTGGTGAATCCTTTCTGATTAGAACATTGCTATTCTCTACCCTTTTTATAAATTCTGGATGAGCTTTTACCATCCCCTGAAGCATTTCCTCTACTACCTTATCACTGCCATTGATTATCTTTTTCAAAAAATCACCCCTATTATAATACTTTTTATTTAAAATGACAATTTATGTACCCTATTTTAAACATATGGTAAGGAAAGTAACTTGTGCATATAAGCATAAAAAGCCACAACTATTTAACCTTATAATAAAGTAGGTTAAATAAATTGCGGCTCTCTTCTTCTCCACCGAATATAAATTTGCAAAATTCTTATATTTATTACGAATAATACCATAAATCAAGTTTTATGTCAAGAATATTTTGGAAATTTATGATTAAGCTCTAAAAACATTCAAATACTTTTAAAAAATACTACGATTTTCTTGGGTATCTTTTTTGTAAATATAATAATGTATCAACATTTGGTACAGTATATGATAAACTTGCTAGTATTATGAATATTTTAAATTTTTATTTTTCTACTTTACTTTCTTTCAACATAATTATATAATAATAGTAAGAAAATTAAATACCATGGTTGAGAATCGAGAACCACACTTTTGCCCGAAAAGGGTAAGGTGTGGTTTTTTTATATTTCTTTTAAAGGAGGTCTTGTTATGTATGATGTAGTCATAGTTGGCGCTGGAATAACTGGAACTTTCATTGCTAGAGAATTGTCCAGATATGAATTAAAAATATTACTCATAGATAAAGAAAACGATATCTCTAACGGGACTACTAAAGCAAATACTGCCATAATACACGCTGGATTCGATGCTCCTTATAATAGTAAAATGGGGTATTTCAATGTGCGAGGTAATCCTATGTTTGATAAGATTTGTAAAGAGTTGGATGTGCCCTTCAAACGGATTGGGTCCTTAGTCCTTGCCTTTAATCAAGAAGACTTAATAACTATAGAAAAATTATTTGAAAATGGATTAAAATCCAAAATACCTCAGATGGAAATTTTAGATGGAAAACAAGCTAAGAAAATAGAACCAAATATATCCGATGATGTTAAGGGTGCTTTATATGCCAGAACCGCTGGCATTATTGGACCTTGGGAATTGGCAATTGCACTAGCAGAAAATGCAATGGAAAATGGTGTTGAGCTTAAATTAAATACAGAAGTACAAGATATTACTAAATCAAATAACGGCTATAAAATCGTTACCAATCTAGGAAACATAATAACTAAAATTATAGTTAACTGCGCTGGAATATATGCTGATAAGTTAAACAATATGGTATCCGACAAAAAATTAAATATTATTCCTAAGAAGGGACAGTACTACCTATTAGATAAAATGGCAGGAAATCTAGTTAATAAAGTAATATTCCAATGCCCAACTGAAAAAGGAAAAGGAGTAGTAGTAACTCCAACAGTTCATGGAAATTTAATAGTAGGTCCTGATAGTGAAATAATAGAAGAAAGGGAAGATACGAGAACAGAAACTCTCAGATTAAAATATATAAAAGAAGTAGCTACAAGATCCGTACCTAATATCCCGTTTGAACAAGTTATTACAACTTTTGCAGGAGTTAGGGCTGAACCAGATACAGGAGATTTCATAATTGAAGAAGTGGAAGATTCCCCAGGATTTATAAATGTCGCAGGCATTAAATCGCCAGGATTATCTGCTTCCCCTGCCATAGCTGAATATGTCGTAAATCTAGTTGGTAATATTTATGGTGGATTGAATGAGAGTAAAAATTTCAACCCTTATAGAAAAAAAGTGATTAGATTTGCAGAACTTTCTGATGAAGAAAAGGATCGATTGATAAAAGAAAATCCTAAATATGGTAATATAATTTGCCGTTGTGAAACAGTAACGGAAGGAGAAATATTAGATGCTATCCATAGGAAGGCCGGTGCAAGAACTGTTGATGGAATTAAAAGAAGAGCAAGACCTGGTTCCGGTAGATGTCAAGGAGGTTTTTGTTTGCCTCGTGTAATGGAGATATTAGCAAGGGAAATGAATGAGGAAATAGAAAAAACTCTAAAGGATGGTCTAGGTTCTTATATATTAACTGGTAAGACCAAATAATCATGATGGAGGTGACAAATTTGAATTATGATTTAGTAATTATTGGAGGGGGGCCTGCTGGTTTAGCCGCTGCAATTAGCGCAAGGAAAAAAGGTATAAAAGATATATTGATTATAGAAAGGGATAGAGAATTGGGAGGGATTTTAAATCAATGTATCCATAATGGCTTTGGACTGCATCTTTTCAAAAAAGAGCTAACTGGTCCCGAATATGCAAAGATTTTTATAGACGAAATCAAAGAGCTTAACATAGATTATAAGTTAAATACATTCGTATTAGATATAAACAATAATAAAGAATTATCTGTAATCAATTCGAAAGATGGATTTTTTAAGATTCAAGCAAAAGCAATAATCCTAGCCATGGGATGTAGAGAAAGACCCAGAGGAGCAATTAATATTCCCGGTTCTAGACCTAGCGGAATATTTACCGCTGGAACTGCCCAAAGGTTTATTAACATGGAAGGATATATGGTAGGTAAAAAAGCTGTAATTTTAGGTTCTGGTGACATTGGACTGATTATGGCAAGAAGATTAACCCTAGAAGGTACGAAAGTAGAAGCTGTAGCTGAAATAATGCCTTATCCTAATGGGTTAAATAGAAATATCGTCCAGTGTTTAGAAGACTTTAACATTCCCTTACTGTTAGAACATACTGTAATAGAGATTAAAGGCAAGAATAGATTAGAAGGAGTAGTTTTAGCAAAGGTTGATAAAAATAGGAATATAATAAAAGGAACAGAAAAATATATTGAATGCGATACCTTAATCCTTTCAGTAGGACTTATTCCTGAAAATGAATTGTCCAAAAGTGCAGGCATCAAAATTGATCCCCTTACTTCTGGACCCATAGTAAATGATTCTTTAGAAACCAGTGTTGAAGGAATATTTGCCTGTGGTAATGTGCTCCATGTCCATGACTTAGTAGATAATGTAACCATGGAAGCCTATAAAGCTGGTGAAAAAGCCTTTGAATATATTGAAAGGATTAATAAAAGGAAAGTCATTGAAACAAATAGAGTAAGATTACGTACAGGTAATGGTATTAGATATGTCATTCCCCAATATATAAATACTGATAACTTAAACGAGAATTTGAAACTATTCTATAGGGTAAACAATATTTATAGAGGCATTGAGATTTTAATAGAATCTAATGGAAAAGTAATAAAAAGAATAAAGAAAAATCAAGTATTTCCATCACAAATGGAATCCATCTTTCTAGAAAAAAACTCACTAGCTGGGATAGCCCAAAAAGAAATTACGATTTATCTTAAATGACGGGAGGGATTAAAATGGACAAAATAGAAAAGATATGCATAGTATGTCCTATTGGATGCAATTTAATCATTGAAAAGGATTCTACATCTAAAGATGGATATAAAGTTAATGGCAATAAATGTAATAGAGGGTTGAAATACGCAATTGAAGAAATGACTAATCCTACCAGAGTTCTTACATCTACTGTAAGAATAAGAGGAATATCTAATAATATGTTATCAGTAAGAACCGACAAAGGCATTCCAAAGGATAAGATCTTCCAAGTAATGGATGTGATAAGGGGCTTAGAGGTAGAATTGCCCGTTGAAGTAGGAGATTTAATTTTAACAAACATATTGAATACCAATGCCAATTTAATTGCAACTAAATCTGTTGGCTAAAAGGTATGGAGCCTATTTGACTCCATACCTTTTATATAAATTCCTCCATCAATTTTTCTGCATCCATTGGATCTAATTCTCTATCAACAAGAGGTGGACCATCCTTTATAAATTGAAATCTATCTTCATAAGTTTTCTTTTCTGCTTTATATGATATTCCTAAAGGGATTCTATCGCCAAATTCCAATGCCTTTTTATATGCTTTATCTTTATTGGTATAGTCGTAATCCTCATCTAGATAATATATCCTTTTCTTATACCATGCAAAGGTATCTACCCTATTCCACACTGCGCAGGGTTGTAATATATTTACTAATGTATATCCTGTATATTTTATGGCTTCCTTAATTAGACTTATAAATGAGATATATCTCCCGAAAAACCTCTCGTAACAAAACCTACCCCATAGTTAAAGCCAAAGCTAAAGGTTATATAGGCTAAAGCTTTACCCCATCAAATTGTAATGTTTTTTTGCCCCATAGCAGTCGTAGGAGAAGCCTGACCTTTAGTTAATCCATAAATCTGATTAATTATGAACAAAATGGCTATGTCTATGTTTCTCCTAATAGTGTGAATAAAATGATTTCCACCTTGTCCGTATGTATCTCCATCTCCAGACTCTACAATAACCTTTAAATCCCTGTTAACTAGCTTAATTCCTATTGTAGGAGGTATGGCTCTACCATGCAATCCATTAAATCCATTTGCTCTAATATAATGGAGCATTTTAGCTGCTTGACCTATTCCTGATACAATAACCACCTGATAAGGTTGGATTTTCAGTTCCTCTAAAGCTTGTTTTAAGGCTGTCCTTATCATAAGATTACCGCACCCTAGACACCAAGCTGGCTCATAAAGTTTGTAATCACATCCCATAATAAAACCTCACTTCATGGGCAAATACATCACCGGATTACTAATAGTATCATCCCCTGCTTACCTCTTTTTAAAAACCAATGCTAAAATCATTTCTAAACTTTTCATTTACTAATATATAAATAAAAAAATCCGATACAACCCCATATCTTTATAATATATTTCGGTTATATCGGATATGCTTAGCTATAAAATTCTCTATTATTTTATTGTTGTAGTACCCAATTCTCTCCCTAACTTGCGACCTCTATTAGCTGTTTCTGAGGCAATGTTTTGATACTGATAATCCCAATAAATCCTCCCTTTCTTAACGCATGTATCATAATCGTTTAGCATTGTAACTACTTCTTTAGATAATAAGAACAATGCTATAATATTGGGTAGTGCCATTATGCCCATAAACATATCAGCTAATTCCCATGCAAATCCTGCATCAATCATGGTACCTAATATTAGTGCAACCACTACTAAGGCCTTAAACCCAGCTATTGTTATCGGATGTGAATTAAAAACATACTTGACGTTGGATTCAGCAAAAAAATACCATCCTACTATTGTAGTTAACGAGAAAAACGTTAAACATATGGATAAAAATATTCCACCAAATGTACCAAATCCAATTACAAAACCTGATTGGGTCATGATTGTTGCGCTTTGAGACATTTCTGCTGCAGAGATATTTGGATTATATGCGCCTGAAGTAAGGTTTACCATAACCGTAGACAAACAAATTAGGAAAGTTGATATAAATACACCTATCATAGCAGTAAATCCTTGTTCTGCTGGATGCCCTACATCTGCAACTGCGTGTGAATGAGGAGTTGAACCCATGCCTGCTTCATTTGTAAACAATCCTCTAGCCAACCCAAATCTAATAGTTTGCTGTATAGTAATTCCAAGTACTCCACCACCTATTGCTGATGGCTTAAAAGCTCCAAGGAATATACTTTTTATAGCAGGAAGAAAATTGCCTATATTAATAAGAACTACCAACAAACTTCCAACAATATAGAAACCAGCCATGAAAGGTACAATTTTCTCTGCAAAAGCAGCAATCCTTCCCATACCTCCTACAAGTATGAGAGCTACAATTATAGCAAGCCCAATAGAAATAAGAAAATTTGGCACCCCAAAGGCATTGCTAACTGAAACTGCAATTGAATTGGACTGCACCATTATACCAACTATACCTAATGCTAATATACAAGTTATTGCAAAAAACATGGCTAATTTCTTTGATTTTATTCCATTTCTTATATAGTATGCTGGTCCACCAACTAGTTCTCCATTCTTTAATTCTCTATATTTTTGTGCTAATACGGATTCACTAAATATGGTGGTCATTCCAAAAAAAGCAGAAACTAGCATCCAAAATGCTGCTCCAGGACCACCTGCAGCTATTGCCGTTGCTACCCCTACTATATTGCCTGTACCAACTTGCGCTGCAACAGCAGTGGATAAAGCTTGAAAAGGAGTCATTTTTCCCTCTTCAACTGGCTCTTTCTTAACAACATCTAAGATCATCTTCTTCAAGGCAGGAAAAACTCTTGTAAACTGTGGAAATCTAAGTTTAATTGTCATATAAACCCCTATGCCAATTAGCCCAAATATTAAAATATAATCCCATAAAATAGTATTTACAAAACCAACTATTTCTTTGACAAAATCCATAATATAACCTCCAATATTATTGTTGTGACTAATTATAATAGACTATCTTCAAATAGTTACAAAAAGTTTCACTAGAGATAAAAATTTAGTCAAAAAAATAGATGGGATTCTACTCCCATCTGTCCTTTATGATTCCCTCTTGCCATAATAAACCATTCCATCTATGAATTTCTTTATATTTACTTTACCCCTCTTATTACTTTTACCCCTAATATAATCCATTTCCGTCTTAATTTGTTCAAAGCTATATAATCCATTAGAATACTCCGTAAAAATCTCATTCATATAATCTTCTATTCCTAAATTTGCCAGATTTATCAGTCCAACAGTTGCAGTTCTTCTTATCCTCTGTTCCATAGTTTTTGGATTATTAGTAAACTTATTGCAAAGTTCCTTTATCGTTAAATCTGACATATTTTGGTCTGTATCAATTAAATATTTTGCTAATGTGATAATATCTCGGCTTCCTGCCTCCCCAATAATCCCAATCCTTTCCATAACCCTTTCTATTGCCTTAATACTACTATCATAATTCTCATTTGAAACATTAGAATCGGATACAAATAGATTTTGGATCAAATCCAATTTCTTATTCATTTGGAGCTTTTCTATGACCTTCCTAATTACCGTCTCAACTTCAATAGCATTTATAGGCTTTGAAATATAATATTCTATTCCACTTTCATATGCTTTAGCAATCATGTCCTTTGAAGATACTTGGGAAATCATAATATACTGAACATCGCTATAAAAACTCTTTGCTTCCTTTATCAATGTAATGCCATCCTTTCCTGGCATAAGCAGATCTACCAATACAATATCAGGTTTAAGTTTCAGTATATCCTCTAAAGCAGATATTCCATCGTATGCTTTCCCTACAACATCTCCCAAGTTCCTGTCAATGATTATCTTTTCCAATATCTTTACAACGTTGCTGTCATCTTCTACTATGAATATTTTCATCTAAATCTACCTCCAGCGACTCCCTAGGAATATACATAATAAAATTGGTTCCCTTCCCTTTTACAGAACTTACTTCTATACTCCCTTTTAACAGTTCTTCAACTATATATTTAACAACGCTCAACCCTAAACCTCTATTGATCTCACCTGTACTGTAATCGATTTTCGTGGAAAATCCAGGCGAAAAAATATGCTTTAAATTTTCCTCTTCTATTCCACTTCCATTATCAGCAACAATTAATACATGCTGATCCTTTTCCATTCTATGAATTACTTCGATTTTAGCTCCTTCTTTCAAATCAGGCATTGCATCAATACTATTCATAATTAGATTGCGTAATATGGACATAATATAATAATGCTTTAAAGTATAAAAATCATCTTGTAAGTGGAATACAAGTTCAACATTTTTCTTAATCCTATTTATTTCCCTTTTCATGGTCTCAGACAATATGTTTATTATATCCTTAAAGTTCATACCTTTATCGTCAAATTGATTCTCCGTAATCTGTTTAATCCCTCGAACAACTAACAAATTTTCTTTCTTTATTTCATGTATATCTCTAGCAATTGAAAGAGCCATTGAAGCCCAACTTTCCTTTTCTACGTTTAATTTGATTTTCTCAAACAATTTATATGACTCAGACATAACCCTTTCTATATTATCCATATTCTTTTCTATCCAATACACTTCAGTTTTTAATTCAGATGTTAACCATAATAACCTTTTATACCTTTCTTCATGTTCCTCTTTAATGAGAAACATTCTGTAATATTTAAACATATTTAATGCAGCCCAAATAATTCCCGAACGAGCCAAGGCTATTATTAATAAAGTAGGAATAATTTGCCATTGGTAATATGTTATTAAGAATCTAGTTCTAGTAAACATTTCTACCAGATTTGCACTAAAATCGCTAATGATTAAAACCATAAAAACAGAATTTATATTATTTTTATCTACTTTATCTATTAATAAGGCGTAGATGAAGGAATAAAATAAATAAAACAGTATTTCCAATTGATAAGAAACGATCACATCTTTAATATTTCCATTGGTTAATAAATATAAAAACAATCTAAATATATAAACCATGAAACCAGATAAAAGGCCTGTTTGAACTGGCTTCAAGTTTTCATAATAAAGAAGCAAAATGACTAATGCAATAATACCTGCTGAAACTCTAAAATCGTTAATCATCAATCCTATGCTAACTTGGGATGCTAATCCAACCAATAGGGATACAAAAAAAATCCTTCCATTAAATTTCAAATTACGTCACCTCTAGTTAAGTATATAAAATTTGAATAATTACTGCAATCTTTTAAGGGAAAATAAAAATTCGATAAAAAAAGAAAACCCTATAAAGGATTTTCATCATTTGTTTTTTACAAATAATCCAATAGCCCTGTTTACATCTACTACAAATAAAATACCTGCTCCAGGTTTTTCAATATTTAATTTGTCATTAATTGAATTTATTATGGGCTCGGTGTTTTCTGCCTCCGATAATATTAATACTATATCCTTTTCTGGTTCTATTTCCATATTGAATAACTTTTCCTTCTCATGTATTCCAGATCCTCTTCCATGTAATACAGTTCCTCCCGTTGCACCAGCACTTCTTGCCGCTTCTATAACATCTTCCGATAATCCTCTATCTACAATTGTCACAATAGCTTCAATTCCCATAGTATTACCACCTTTCTCTTCATGATTCGACTTAAATTTTAACCCCTTAAACCCTAATACTCTCTTCAATGGAATAGAAAAAGCTATTCCATGGTGAGGCTTGTCAAAAGAGAATTCTTTTGTTAATTCCTTGTGGAATATTTCTTCCAATTCTTCCTCTATAATCATCATCAAAATCTCTTTTCTTGTCTCATCCAAACCAAGAAATTTAAGCAAACTGCTGTTAACAGTACCTCTTCCTAAAACAAATGTACCTCCACTTGTACCTAATTCCTTTGATTTTCTTAAGATTTTTGTTCCCTTACCAAAATCTGCAATAACACAATATAAACAAAACCTCATATCAATAGCTGTCATCAATTTCAACACCTCTTTTCTTGGCTTTAATTTTAAATAGGAAGCCTAACATCTGTATTGCTACTAATGGAGTCATAGCCACCATAGCAATAACTCCAAATCCATCTATCAACACATTGGCCGTTGGAATAGCATCGGCAGCTCCCTGGGCAAAGGCTAACACAAAAGTAGCCGTCATAGGGCCAGATGCAACTCCACCTGAATCAAAAGCTATCCCAACAAAAATAGGAGGAACAATATAACTAATTATAATAGCAATAGCAAAACCCGGGAGCAAAAAATGCCATAATTTTAATCCTGGAAACATTATCCTCATCATAGACATAGAAACAGCAAATCCAATTCCTAAAGACAATGTAGCTAATATAGCCTTTTTCTTGATATAACCCCCTGTAACATCTTCCACCTGTTCTGTTAATACATGAACTGCTGGCTCAGCTAATACAACTACAAGCCCCAATAAAAATCCTATGCAAGGGAGTAACCATGGTTTGCCTAAACTCGCAATACCATACCCCATAACCCTTCCTACTTCCATGAATCCTGCATTGACCCCTACTAAAAACAAAACTAATCCAATATAAGTATATAAGAGTCCTTTTAATATTCTATTTCTGCTAGCTCTATTTAATTTAAATTTGTTGGCATTAAAAATTAAAAATATCACAGTAATGGGTAACAACGTCTTAATGGATTCCTTAGCTAGTTCTGAAAATGCTTCTATATAGGGATATAAAATGCCAGCATGGGGCACAAACGCCTCAGCTTGTCCTTGTATATCGGTTAAACCTGATATTACGCTCATCAACATAATTGCAAGTATAGGTCCAGTTGAAGCCATTCCAACTAATCCAAAGCTATCTTCCTCTTCGGTTTTACCACCTTTTAACTGAGAAACTCCTAAACCGAGAGCTAGTATAAAAGGTGTTGTCATAGCACCAGTAGTAGCTCCCGAAGCGTCTACTGAAATCGCCAAAAATTCCTCAGAAACCATTACCCCTAGAATAAAAATAATAAAATACGCCATTGTGTAGGTTTTATTAAGTGGTACTTCAAATATAATTCTTAATAAACCTACGGCCACCATAATACCTACTCCAACAGATACGACTATTAATATTGAATAAGCAGAAAGAATTCCGCCAGATGCATCTCTCACTTGGTAAGCTAGTATTTGCAAATCTGGCTCTGCTATAGTAATCATAAAACCTAATAAAAAGCCTAATATCCCTACAATTAACACCCTGTTGCTTCTTGCTAAATTTTCTCCCATCAAGTTCCCAATAGGTGTAATCCCAATTTCTGCACCAAACAAAAAAATTCCTAAGCCTAATATAACTGTTGTAGCACCAATTAAAAATCTTATAAACATATCTAGTTCTATGGGGACTACAGTAAGGCTTAATATAATTACTAATATACTTATTGGTACAACTGCAATAGCTACTTCTTTAAACTTGTTTAATAATAAATTCAATAATACCTCCTCCTTTTCATGCAAGTATTTTATTGCTTCATCAAAAAAGTTTCACTCCATAACCTCAAATCAATTAAGGGACATAGAAATCTTTAGGAGCAAAGCCACTAAAAATATCCGACTAATTGGCTTTGCATATAATTGTTAATTTTCAGTAATTTTAAAAATTAAATTTTACTATATTGCCCATTAAGCCTAAATAAACAATCCATCAAAAAAATTAAAAAGAACTTAAACGTACAGATTTCAACACAAATATTAAATAAGTCAAAGTACCATTATCATAAAAAACTTCAATTCCCCATTCAGAATATCAATAGAAACCATTTTAAATTCTTTATCATTAAATATATTATATATTAGAAAAGTTTAATCATACAACCAAAAATGCCATTATAACAAAAAATAAAACCTATTTCCTTGATAAGTACAACTAAAAAATATGTTGGTCATCTTTCAAGATTTAATAATTAAGGAATAAAGCTTTTAATACTGTGCACAATAAATTTGATCATATTTATCGTATAATCCTTAAGTGTTTTCAAGAATTGGTATAAAGTTCCAGAAAGATATTATAGCTTTTCTGTTAATTTTGATGTTTATTAATTAATCGTTTAATCAAATTTATCAATAGTATTAAATGTTGTTTGTTATATAATTAACGTGAAGAAATCGACATAAATTAGAAATATAAGGAGGGACAATAATGAAATTAAAGGGAAAGGTAGCTATTGTTACCGGTTCTATCTCTGGTATGGGGAGAGCTACTGCTGAGTTGTTTGCGAGAGAAGGCGCAAAGGTAATCGTTACAGGCAGAAATGAAGAAAGGGTAAAAGAATTAGTAGAAGAGATAAAGGAGAAGGACATGAAGCCATTTATGTAATTGCTAATATGCTAGATTTAAACGATGTAAAGAGAATATTCAATCGTACTATAGAAGAATACGATACAGTAGATGTATTGGTAAATAATGCAGGAATGCTAAGCATAACACCTCTTATAGATTTATCCATAGAAGAATGGGAAAATATCTTTAGAGTAAATGTAACTGCACCCCTGTATTTAACACAGTTAGTTGCTCCAATAATGAAGAAAAAAGGAAAAGGCGTTATAATAAATATAAGTTCTGTAGCTGGAGCCCATGCACATCATGGAACAGCATCCTACGTTTCATCAAAACATGCACTTGCAGGATTGTCAAAATCCATGGCCTGGGAACTTGGACCTGAAATTAGAGTTAATGCTATATTGCCAGGAGCAATAATGACAGCCATGTTAGAAAGCGTAGGAGGTGAAAACGCAGTTTCTCATCTAATTGAAGGCTCACCACTTAAGAGAGTAGGAACATCACAAGAAATCGCCACAGCAGCTTTATTCCTAGCTAGCGATGATTCTACATTTGTTACAGGACAGTTATTAAGAGTAGACGGAGGAATAGATATTTAAGAAAACTTAAATATCATTGTTTTTCAAACCTAACATTAGTATGGCTATGGTAAGAATATGGCTATTGGCTATATGCCAATAACCTTTCTTTGTTTTGTCACGCTAACCCATCTTAAATATAATATGTCCTTTAAGGAACCTATTATTTTTTATCTATCAAATCTAATATCATTTTGCTTACTAATTGAGGATTAGCCTTTCCTTTTGAAACCTTCATTACTTGACCTATTAAAAAGCTTAAGGCTCTATCTTTGCCATTTCTATAATCTATAATGGATTGCTTATTTTCGTCTAATACATTTTCGACTATTTCTAAAATTTGAAACTCATCCCTAATTTGAGTTAAGCCTTTTTCTTTAACAATTTCTTCAGGATATTTGCCTGTTTCAAATACTTCTCTCAAGACTTTCTTTCCAGTATTATTATTTATTTTTCCAGAATTAATTAAAGATATCAGTTGTGCCAAGGCTTTAGGAGTTAATTTAGTATCTTGTATTTCTATATCTTCATCCTTTAATCTTCGTAGAACATTTCCCATAATCCAATTGGTGACTAGTTTTACATCATCTATATATTTAATTGTTTCTTCATAGAATGAAGCTAATTCCTTTGAGGCTGTTAATACACCAGCATCATATTCTGATAGACTATATTCTCTCACAAATCTTTCTTTTTTATCATGAGGTAGTTCGGGAACCTTATTTTTTATTTCCTCAATCCATTCTTGAGATATTTCTATTGGCATCAAGTCTCCATCTACAGCAAACCTATAATCCTCTGCTTCATATTTTACTCTCATGGTTATAGTTTCATTATTAACTTCATCCCACCTTCTGGTTTCTCTTACTGTATTTTTACCTTCCTTTAGAAGTTGAATATGTCTCATTTTTTCGTACTCAATTGCTTTTACTGCTGCTTTGAATGAGTTTAAGTTCTTTATCTCTGTAATATTTGTCTTTGCTCCCGTTTTAGTATCTACAACATTTATATTTACATCACATCTAAGGGAACCTTCTTCCATTTTACAGTCTGATACTTCAATATATTTTAGCGTGGATCTTAGTTTCTCCAAAAATAACCTAGCTTCTTCTGGAGTATTCATTTCTGGTTTAGTTACAATTTCAATTAATGGTACTCCACATCTATTAAAGTCTATTAAAGTATCCCCATCTGTTGTATGAATAAGTTTTCCAGTATCTTCTTCCATTTGAATTCTTTGAAGCCCTATTTGTTTTGCGCCACACTCTAATTCTATCTCAACATATCCTTCTTCACATAAAGGTATCTCATTTTGAGAAATTTGGTATCCCTTAACTAAATCCGCATAGAAATAGTTTTTTCTATCCATTCTAGTTTTTGTATTAATTTTGCAATTAAAGGCAATTCCTGCTTTAATAGCATATTCCACCGCTCTTGTATTAACTACAGGCAAAGCTCCTGGTAAACCTAAACAAACAGGACAACAATTAGTATTAGCTTCTCTACCAAAGGTATTGGGGCAACCACAAAACATTTTAGTTTTGGTAGCTAACTCAACATGGATTTCAAGACCTATCACAGTTTTATATGCCATTTTTTATCCCTCCTTCAAGTGCAAGACCAGCTTTTATAATGTTCATTTCCTTATATCTATCTCCGATTATTTGAAGTCCTGCTGGAAGTCCATCTACATATCCACAGGGAATACTCATGGCACATAATCCCGCTAGATTTACCGGTACTGCAAAGATGCTTGTAAAATCTTTAACTGTAAACTCATCCTTTAACTTTCCTATTTTAAAGGGTAATATAGGAGATGTAGGTGTTAATATTACATCATAGTCTTTGAAAACTTCATTGAAGTCATCGATAATTAATGTTCTCATCTTTAATGCTTTTTCATAATAATCCCTTCCATGGCCAATACTCAAATAATAAGTTCCCATTAGTATCCTTCTTTTGACCTCTTTACCAAAGGCTTTAGTTCTTGAATTTTTATATAATTCATCTACGCTCTTATACTCTTTTGCCCTATGTCCATATCTTATACCATCGAATCTGGCCATATTAGAGCTTGTTTCTGCTCTACATATGACATGATAAGTAGATAATCCATATTTAAAATGAGGTAATGATATTTCTTCCACATCAGCTCCCAGGGACTCAAATACCCCTATTACTTTACCCATCTTTCCTATTAAACTTTCATCTAATTCATCAATATAAATTTCCTTTGGAATCCCAATTCGCATTCCCTTAACATATTCTGAAGGCTCTAAATTCCTTTCAAATGTTAAATCGACGGGATTTTCATAAGAAGTAGAATCCTTCTTATCATATCCTGCAATGGATGCAAGCATAAGAGCTGCATCAGCGACATATCTTCCAAAAACTCCTACTGCATCTAAAGTATTTGCTAAGGGGATAACACCATACCTAGATACTAAGCCATAGGAAGGTTTAATACCTACAACATCGCAATAAGCTGCAGGTTGCCTAATAGAACCTCCAGTATCTGTACCTAAGGATAAAGCAACTTCATTAGCTTTCACTGCTGATGCTGATCCCCCTGATGAACCTCCAGGTACTAGTTTTGTATTTATAGGATTTTTGGTTGGACCAAAAAATGAAGTTTCATTAGTTGACCCCATGGCGAATTCATCCATATTAGTTTTCCCTATAATTATTCCATTTTGATTTCTTATTCTCTCTACTACTGTTGCATCATATGGGGAGATGAAATTTTCTAACATTTTAGAACCACAGGTAGTTCTAACACCTTTCATTACAATATTATCTTTTATAGCTATTGGAATCCCTGCTAATGTTCCTAATTCTTCACCATTTTTTACCTTTTCATCTACTCTTTCTGCAGCTTTTAATGCTTCCCCATTATATACAGAAATAAAAGCATTTATATCCTTATCAATTTCTTCTATCCTATTGAGGTAAGCCTTTACTACTTCTACAGCAGATAGCTCTTTTTTCAATATTTTTTCCCTAATTTCTACTGCAGATAATTTTACAATTTCCATAGTTTCACCCCTTTTATTCAACGATATTTAGCAGTTTAAAATATCCACATTGCTTTTCTACTGTGTTTGCTAGTACTTCCTGCCTGCTTAAAGTTGGTTCTACAATATCTTCTCTAAACCTTTGAGTATTTTTATTTACCCCAAATGTAGGTTCTACATTTTCTAGATCTACTTTGTTGAATTCCTCTAAGCTTTGTAAAATTAAAGCAAACTCATAAATTATTCTTTCCTTTTCTTCTTCAGAAAGCTTTAATTTGCATAAATCAGCAATATGATCTACTTGTTTTTTTGTTATCATAATTCTCCTCTCCCTCTTCCAATCGAAAATTTATAGATCACAATTATTCAGGATTAGCTTAGATGCTTAAGATTCTTTGCTGACTCTCAAAAAGAGGCTTCATGTTAATTCATATTTTAATCATTCCAAACTATATCTATTATTTTTAGTTTACTCTGCTTAAATATTATATATCATTTTCTACCTTTCAATTTCTTCTATTATTCCTTAAAAATTTTAGCATTTCTTTATGGCTATTAAAAGTTTATCCTTCTATAAATCTTAAACTCTAAAAAAGGCCTATTATATCCTATTCTATAGATAAAACCTAAATATCCTAAAACAAACAAGATGAAAAGCACCTATATTTCACAACTTGTTATTCGATAAATAAATAAAAAGAACTCAAATTTGAGTTCTTCAAATGCATTCTATAACTATCCATTGATTTTAATCTACTATGTCTCTCTAATTCAGTAGCTGTCGTGTCACAACACCTTTAAATTTTTTATTTTGCTGTTGCCCTAAATCTAATTTTTTGTATCCCTCACATAGTTTTATTTCCTCACTTCTGGATCCCTTTACCTATCATCCAATGAACTCATTATCATCTAATCTATCTAGTTTTTCAATATAAATCTTTAGAGTTCTACATCAATAATGTTCATACCTCCCTTAGCATTCTACAACATAATTCATAATAAAACTAGACGTTAAACAATAGGAATAGCTATGGATAATTAATATATAGCTCTCGATAAGTATTTGATAAGTATTATTGAATTACATATCGTTAATAAGCGTAGTTGTTTATAATTTCTTCTTATCATCTGTAATAAAAATATTGATATCAAATTCTCCTATATCCGTCTTAATTGGAACAAGCAAAGCTTTTTTATTAGCCATTGATAGAGATTTATATTCCCCTATAATAACCTGCGGAGGCGCAAGGTCACAAACATAATTATAACTAGTTAAATTAGTTAGAGCATTCCCTCCTATTATATTTGCAACTTCACCCAAGGCAGATGAAACAAAATTATCTATCGTCTTCATCTCTAAACCTGACATTATTCGAACCATCTCCAATATCATATCCCTAGTAAAACTAAAAAGAACAGAACCTTTTAAATCCCCTGTAACGCCTAGAACTACATTGGCATTTTTGCTACTAACTAAACCCTCTACAACTTCTAAATCACCTCTTTCAACATCTAGATCAAGCATTAAATGAAATACATCTTTAGTTGCTATATAAAATGAGTTCACATATTCTGCTTTCATTATGCATTGCCCCCCTTTGATCTAACATATTCTCCGATTCTTTGGTCCATCTTTCCCACATGCATAATCAGCCATGTCATTAATTTTGCAGCAAACTCTTTTATCTTTTCCTCATTAAATTGCCCTTGTTCAAAAATCCTAACATATTCATTTATTCCTTCTCTAAATTTATCATGTGCTTCCCTGTGTTCTTCCAATTCTGGATAATTTATTTCCTCTTGATATCTTTCTTCATCGTTGAAATGGTAAATAACATATTCTTTCATAAAATCTAATGTTTCCTTTACATCATCCATTTTATCTTCCCAGATAGTATCTTTTTGTACAGTTTGAATAAAACGAGATAATCTGTCGAAAAGCTCCTTGTGCTGGTTGTCTATTACATCTACACCTATTCTATACCTTTCCTTCCACATCATAATAATTCTCCCCCTTTTCAGTTTTATTTTTTACCCAAATAATATACCCATTAACTGTTATTTATAAAGCAAATTTCTTATTTTTATCGTATTTATCATGCCCATAATTATATACATAGCTTTATCAAAATCAATAAATAGGGCATATTGACTAAGTTGATAATTTATGTTATCATTCATAATAAGAAAAGGAGTGTTCTATAAAGTGGACGATTCACCATATCCGAGTCAGAATACTTTTATTAATTTACAAAGGGAATATCTCAAAACTATAATTCTAATTTTGTAAAACCAAGACACTTAACAATGGTAGTTGGTTTTTCCATTACTGCCATTGTCTAGGTGTCTTTTTTGACTTTTACTATTACTTTAGGAGGTCGTTTAATTGTCAGAAGGTACGTTATGGAAGCAGCTTATACTTCAAATAATCTTAATATTTACTAATGCAATTTTTGCATGTGCAGAAATTGCAGTTTTATCATCGAATGAAAATAGATTGGAAGCAATGAAAAAGGAAGGTAATAAACGTGCTAGCAGAATATTACATCTAATGGAAGAGCCTTCTCGGTTTCTATCAACAATACAAGTAGCTATCACTTTTGCTGGATTTCTTGCTAGTGCCTTTGCTGCTGATAATTTTGCAGGTCGTTTAGTAGATTTGGTTATAAAATTAGAATTAAATATTAATGTTAACACATTAAATACCATATCTGTTGTGATTATTACTGTGATATTGTCTTATTTTACTTTAGTCTTTGGAGAGTTAGTTCCTAAGAGGATTGCAATGAAGAATCCTGAAAAGGTTTCACTAATGATCTCAGGCCTTGTATTATTTGTAGCTAAAATTACTAGCCCACTTGTATATATACTTACTAAATCCACCAATGGCGTCCTAAGGCTCATTGGAATAGATCCATCTGCTGATGAGGAAATTGTAACCGAGGAAGATATACGTATGATGGTAGACCAAGGAAGAATAAAGGGATATATAAATCCAAATGAACATGAGATGATTAATAATATTTTTGAATTCGATAATAAGTATGCTCAAGACGTAATGACACATAGAACAGAAGTGAGCCTACTATGGCTTGAGGAAAGCGAGGAAGATTGGGAAAAGACTATTCATCAAAGTAGACATACCTATTATCCTGTATGTCATGAAAGTACTGACAATATAATTGGAGTGTTAAATACCAAGGATTATTTCAGATTAGAAGATAAATCGAGAAAGGTAGTTTTAGAAAAAGCAGTACGTCCTCCTTACTTTGTACCTGAAACAGTCCGAACAGATATATTATTCCATAATATGAAGAAGAGTAGAAATCACTTTGCTGTAGTTTTAGACGATTATGGGGGAATGACCGGTATTATAACCATAAATGACCTGCTGGAACAGTTAGTAGGAAATCTCGATGATGATGATACGATTCCAGTAGAACCACCATTAATTGAACGCATAGATTCAAGAACTTGGAAAATCCAAGGAAATACACCAGTGGAATTAGTAGCTGAACAGTTGGAAGTAGCACTGCCTGATATTGAAGAATATGATACTTTTGGTGGATTCGTATTTGGGTTACTAGGAACTATACCAGTCGATGGAAGTACTCCAGAATTGGATGTTGCAAATCTCCATATAAAAGTAATTTCCATTAAAGACCATCGAATGGAAAGAGCAGTTGTTTATGTAGAACCAAAAGAAGAAAATAAAGATAACAATGGGTCAGAATAAAAGAGTAGAAGGTTATAACCTTCTACTCTTTTATTCTGATTATTTATCATTATTCGCCAGCTACTGCTAACTTTTTAACTTTTATGCTAGGGGAACCTACTCCATCCATGGAAAATCTAAGGTCATTTCCTATTTCTTCAATATCCATTAACGTCTCAAATATATTTCCTGCAATAGTTATTTGGTTTACTGGTCTTTTTATTCTTCCATTTTCTATTTCGTAACCAAGAGCTGAAAGGGAATAATCTCCAGATACCGGATCCAATCCAGAATGTAATCCTTGCACATCAGTAATCAGTAGTCCTCTATCCATGGTTTTTAATATTTCCTCTAAAGATTTGTCTCCTTTCCCCACATATAGATTAGAAGTTGAAGTGGATATAGGAGATTTATAGGATGTCCTATACCCATTTCCGGTAGATTCAACTCCATCCTTTAAAGCAGATCTCCAATTATACAAATAAGTTCTTAATATGCCATTTTCGATTATCTTATTAAATTTAGTTGCAGTACCCTCATCGTCAAATGTATTTATAACCAAGCCATCTTCATTAAAAGGGTCATCTACTAATGTAAAATTGCTAACAGCTACTTGTTTTCCTACCTTATCCTTAAGTAAGGACAGCCCTTTTTGAACATAGTCAGCAAAGAATATAGATTTAAATGCTGACAATATATCTGCAAAAACTGTATTTTTCAATACAGCCGAATACTCATTAGATTTTATTGATTTAGCCCCAAGATAGGATAAGGCTTCTTCAACAGCTTCTTGCGCCATTCCTTTATAGTCAAGACATGAAAAATCCTTAGCTATTCTATAGCTAAGTCCAGTTTTTGTTTCCTCTCCTTCTTTTGCAACAACCATAATATAAGCAACGGCTAAATTCACATTATTGCTTAAATTTAAACCCTTAGTATTATATAAGTACTTGCTGCTTTCCATTTCCTTATATATACAATAGCTTACAGCTACAATTCTAGAATCCAACTCAAAGGCTTCCTTTTCTAAAGCTTTAATAAATTCTATTTTATCCTCTAAAGGTGTTTCT
Source organism: Tepidimicrobium xylanilyticum (assembly GCF_900106765.1). NCBI lineage: Bacteria > Bacillati > Bacillota > Tissierellia > Tissierellales > Tepidimicrobiaceae > Tepidimicrobium > Tepidimicrobium xylanilyticum. The sequence continues at coordinate 41,646 of NZ_FNNG01000010.1, read as the reverse complement.
TTAAGACTAAGATTGAAACCATCTAAGTCTTTGTATTTATCTGAGCCTTCAAAAATTATTTCCCTATCTTGTGCATCAATATATTTCCCATTTTCATAAGCTTCTTCAATTAGCATGTCAATAGAAGATTCATCCACCTTCTCAGTATAGGAATAGCCTAGTTTGCCATTGTTAATTCCTCTGAAAGATAGCCCTTCTGTTTCAGAGATATTATACCTATCTATTTCTCCCTTAAACACTGCTATTTCAATTTCCTTGTTATTTTCTATATAGACTTCCATATCCTCAAATTTGCTCTTTCCCTTTTCGAATATTTTATCCACTAATCCTTTATATTTCATCCTATTCATCCCCCTTCCTTCCACCAACGGTTAGTGCTTTTATCCTAATAGTGGGTTGCCCCACATTGGTAGGTACCATACCGCTTAAGGATCCACATACGCCTTGACCAAAGGTTTGGTTATTGCCAACCATGTCTATATTCTCTAATACTTTAATTCCAGTTCCTATCAGAGTTGCACCTCTTACTGGTTTAGTAATTTCCCCATTTTCTATTAAGTACCCTTCCATTACTGCAAAATTAAATTCTCCAGTAGCTGGATTTACACTACCTCCCCCTAACTTTTTAGCAAATAATCCTCTTTCAGTATTGGAGATAATTTCTTCAAAGGTTGAATTTCCGTTGGCAATAAATGTATTATTCATCCTTGAAGTAGGAGGGAACTTATAGGACTGCCTTCTTCCAGAACCAGTCGATTCCATACCCATTCGTTTCCCATTCAATTTATCAATTAGATAGGATTTTAAAATCCCATTTTCTATAAGCACATTCCTTTGGGTTGGAGTTCCTTCATCATCTACATTTAGAGAACCCCATTCATTAGGCAAAGTGCCATCATCTATGGCGGTGACTAAAGGGGATGCTACTTGCTCACCTAATTTACCAGCAAATACAGAAGTACCCTTAGATACAAAGGTTGCTTCTAATCCATGACCACATGCTTCATGGAATAATACTCCCCCAAACTCATTATGAATGACTACTGGCATAACTCCACTTGGACAATAATCAGCCAGTATCATGGTCTTGGCAATCCTAGAGGCTTCTTTACCTACTTCTTCTACATCAATAACATCGAAAAATTCAAATCCCATAGATGCTCCAGGCCCATAATACCCAATCTGGGTCTCTCCATCCTTTGAAGCCACCGACTGGATTTTAAATCTAGTCCTTATTCGCCTGTCTTCAACCATCAATCCGTCTGTATTGGCTATTAATACATGCTGTACTTCATCAAAATAGTTAGATGTAACTTGGCTTATAAGGGTATCATAGGACTTTGCACTTTCATAACCCCTTTTAAGCAACTCTACTTTCCTTGCCTTTTCAGCCTTATTAGGCATTATTTTTACTATATGTCTATTATCCACTTTAGATTTCATTAAATTTAATACGAGGTCCTTTTTACTAGATTTTATTGCCAAGGCTGCTTCTTTTGCTACCTTTATCAGATTATCTTCCTCTGAATTGTTAGTATAAGCATAAACACTATTTAATCCATGGAATATCCTAACTCCTATACCAAAATCCCTGCCAGAAATGCTATTTTCTACATATCCTCCAACCATATCGATATTTGTACTAAATCTATCCTCTACAAATATTTCTGCAAAATCTGCGCCAGTGGAAAGAGCTGCAAGAAGTACATTTTCTATAACCTTTTTACTAAGCAAAAAATTACCCCCTTTATAAAATTTATATTAACTATCCTATATTATTAATTTAAAATATAGATCTTAAAAATTAATCTCTTTATAGATATTCCCTTCCAAATCCTTAACTCTAAATATACTATTTTCCAATATTCCATATGTATGAGGATTATTATCCTTTGGCAATGTAATGCTGCCTGGATTAATTATATATAAGTTTTCCTTCTTTTCTAATTGTGGTATATGAGTATGACCAAATATGAATACATCTCCATCTTTGAGCTTAGGCACATTCTTCTCATTATATATATGCCCATGTGTCAAAAATAATCGCCTATTATCATATAGTATTGTAGAATAAGTAGCCATTATGGGAAAGTTCAGTAACATTTCATCTACTTCACAATCACAATTTCCTCTAACTGCAATTATTCTATCTGCAAAGCTATTAAGAATTTCTATTACCTTTTTGGGGTTATATTCAGCAGGTAATGGATTTCTGGCACCATGATACAAATGGTCGCCTAATATAATGATATAATCTGCTTTTTCTTCTTGGAATCTTTCTATTGCTTTGGCCAAATAATAGGCTGATCCATGAATATCTGATATAAAGAAAAGTTTCATATCCATTTCTCCTTTCCAATGTTATTCCATTAATAGTACTGCAGAAACTTTTATGTGTTTTGAATTTATTGTGTATAAATCGAATTTATAAAGAAAAAATTATTTTTGAAAATTATAGCAACAAATTAATTATTCTATTTCAATTAGAAAAATCCTTCTTTTTTATAAAGAATACCTCTTTTTTCTCCCCAATAATCAATATTTTTCATAGCAAAACCCCTAGAACCAGAAACTCTTTAATCTTTCGATTCTAGGGGAATCATATTTATTTTACTTTAGATTTCAATACATCAAAACCTACCCTATTAATAGCCAACTCTATATCTTCTATTGAAACCTTCTCTTCATCAAAATTTACCTTTACTTTGCTAGAATTAAATAATACCTTTAATGTTTCTTTATCAACTCCATCTAAATTCTTTAATGCACCTTCAATTTTTTGCATACATGATGGACATGTTAAAGTTTCCAATTGGATTGTTGCTGTTTTCATATAAATTCTCCTTTCATAAATACTTTATTATCGTATTTAATTCTACCCCAATTTTTCTAAATATGCTTTAGTTTATTTAAATTTCATTAATATTTTAACTTATAACTTAATAATCTCATACCATTAAGGATAACTGCTAAGATGCTTGCTTCATGTACTAGCATACCGATTGACATATTTACCCATTCACTAAATAATACTCCTGCTAATAATATAAATACAACACTCACTGCTATAAATATATTCTGTTTCATATTCCTCGCCGTAGCCTTTACTAAGCCTAAAGCATGGGGCAATCGACTGAAATCTGAATTTATCAATACTACATCAGAGGTTTCAATGGCTACATCTGTACCGCTACCCATAGCTATGCCTATATCCGCTAAAGCTAATGAAGGGCTGTCGTTAACTCCATCCCCAACAAATGCAACAATTTGTCCTTTTCCTTTTAACCTCTTAATATATTCGGATTTATCTTCTGGTAGCATGTTCCCGTATGCCTCGGTTAGCCCTAATTCTCTGCTAACTATATCAACCGTTCCTTGATTATCGCCTGATAGCATAATCAAGTTCTTTACTCCTAATCTCCGTAACCTTTGTAAGTCTTTTTTGACGCCTTGACGAATTTGGTCCCGAACTCCCATTAAAATCTTTAATTCTCCATCAACAGCAGTTAGGACTAAAGAATTCCCTTTTCCTTCGAAACGAGCTATATCGCTCCTAACCTTTTCATTTAGTTCAATATTTTCCCTTTCCATCAAGTGTACATTGCCTACTGCTATCTTGTGACCATTAACATTTGCTATTATTCCTCCGCCTTTAATAACCTCTGTATTTTCAACAGAAAAAAAGGTTGTTTCTCCAATTTCTTCCAAAACCGCTTTAGCTAATGGATGGTCCGATTCCCTTTCAACGCTGGCAAGATAACTAAGTACCTCTTCAATATTATCCCCATAATACTCTGTCTCTGCAACTGTTGGATTCCCTAAAGTTAATGTGCCTGTTTTATCGAATACAATTGAATCCAATTTACTAAAATCATTTATTACTTCGCTCCCCTTTAATAGCACACCATTTCTAGCACCATTTCCTATGCCAGCCACATTGGATACAGGTACACCTATTACTAAAGCTCCTGGACATCCAAGAACTAGAATGGTAATTGACAACTCAATATCCTTTGAGATTAACCACACCAAAAGGCCAATAACTAGAACAGCTGGTGTATAATATTTGGCAAATCGGTCTATGAATCGTTCTGCTTCGGATTTTGAATCCTGAGCTTCTTCCACTAGCTCAATAATCTTGCCAAATGTTGTATCTTCTCCTACCCGATCAGCAACAATTTGAAGGGTTCCGTTATCTAATATGGTACCTGCATAAACTTTTGAATCTTTAATTTTCTTCACTGGAACCGATTCCCCTGTAATGCTGGCTTCGTTAATGTAACCTTCACCAGATATTACCGTACCATCAACAGGAACCTTTGCACCCGTTTTTACAAGTAGAATGTCCCCTACTTCTACCTCGTCTACTTCTACTTCTTCATACTCACCATTCTCCATTAGTTTTAATGCACTCTCTGGTGCCATTTCTATTAACTCCTTAATAGCTGAACGAGTTTGATTTAAGGTACGTTGCTCTAAATAAGCACCAAATAGGAATAGAAAAGTTACAATTGCGGATTCTTCATAGTTGTGAATTAAAAATGCACCAAAAACTGCTATGGTTACTAAAACATCAATACTAATTACTTTTACCTTTAAGGCCTGATAAGCTTGAATAACTATAGGCGCAGCACCAAGTAAGGAAGCAATTATTAATGACCAAGTAAAAATGTCCATATTCTCTACTGTCCATTTGCTGGTAAACGCAACTGCAATTAGAATACCACTAATTAATGTGATTGTGTTTTTTTTACTTAAGATATATCTTTGCATATTTCCTCCTTTAATCTGTCATATTGTTTTGTATACTTTAATATCCTACATATACGATAACTTACGGATAATCCATTGATCAATTTATCCATTAATTAACTTTCTTCCTATAAACATTCTAACATGACTTTATTAAAAACAAATTGACTTAAATCAATTATCATAAATTTCTCTTATTTCCAATCCTTATATATAATAAAAAAGGATACATTATACAAAATATAATATATCCCCTTTTACATTTACTAAAGCTAATTTATCATAAATCATATCTATATGAAAACCTCAACTGCTCTATCCAGTATGCCTGTCAAATACGCTAATAATATACCATAATTTGTAATAGGAACCCCTTCTTCCCTGCAGGCTTTAATTCTATTTTCCATAGTCCTTTTATTCAACATACATGAACCACAATGTACTACTAAGTCATAGCTTTCAAGATCTACAGGAAAATCCTCTCCCATTCTAAATTGGAATATAATTTCCTTATCTAAATATTGGGTCAACATTTTTGGAATCTTGACCTTCCCAATATCTTCATGGGAAGTGTTATGGGAACAACTTTCCATAATAAGAATTTTAGGAGTTCTCATTTCTTTCAATTTTTCAATAGCTTTAATTCCATCTAAAAAAAAGTTTAAGTCCCCTTTTTGCCTAGCCATAATAATTGAAAAACTAGTAAGCTTTATGTTCCTAGGAACTATCTTATCAACTTCTTTAAAAGCCTGCGAATCCGTTATCACAAGGTCTGCATCTTTTAAATCATCTAAAGCAGATTTAAGTTCCTTGTCTCTTACCACATAGGATTTAATTCCATGGTCTAGACAATCTCTTATTAATTGAACCTGAGGGAGAATTAATCTACCCTTTGGTGCCTCTTCATCTATTGGAATTACCATTATTACTTTGCCCCCATAGGGAATAATATCTCCAATTAAAGTTTCTTCTTTAACCATACCCAATTTTTTTATTATCTCATCCTTAAGATTAGATATGGTAATGCTATCTTTTGTTGAAATGAAAACGGCATTATTCCACCTTTCTTTTATCTTTTTTAATACTCCATCGGATACCTTGTCAATTTTATTCATAACCGTTATATGTGGAATATTTCTCTTATTAAATTCGTCAACTATTTCCTCATAGAATTCATCATCTACATTATCTACTTCCATTACATATAAAGCTAGGTCCACTTTCCCTAGTGTTTTTATAGTCTTTTCTACTCTTAATTTGCCCAGTTCTCCTTCATCATCTATGCCACCTGTATCTATAAAGACTACAGGGCCAATGGGAATCAGCTCCATTGCTTTTAACACTGGATCAGTTGTAGTCCCTTTAATATCCGACACCAATGATATTTCCTGCCCTATTATAGCATTCATTATAGATGACTTTCCAACATTTCTCTTTCCATATAAACCTATGTGTATTCTATTGCCTTTTGGAGTACTCTTCACATTTCTCACCCAACTTTACAAATACAAATCTCTTTGTCCTTTTCTAATTCTACTTATTTTATCTACCACAACATTTCTAATATCTTCTCTTTCTATCTTCAATATTTCTCTCTCAATCACATCATCTACTATAGCTTGAAATTCTTCATCTCCATAATCTAGTGCATACTCCAACAGGGTCATAATCGCATTGGGGGTACATACATTTTGAATCTCCCCTGATTTCGCCAATTTCATAAACCTGTCACCAGTTCTGCCCTTTCTATAGCATGCTGTACAATAAGATGGAATATGACCTTCCTCAATTAATTCCTTTATTACATCAAATGCTTTCCTATTATCCGATACCTTAAATTGGATTTTACTCTCTCCCTTTTCACTTGCCTTATAACCTCCTACTCCAGTACAGGAACCAGCACTTATTTGAGAAACTCCGTATTTTATTACCTCTTTTCTCATTTCGGGGCTTTCCCTAGTAGATAAGATAATTCCTGTAAAAGGAACAGCCAACCTTATTATTGCAACTATCTTTTTAAATTCTTCATCAGTAACTATATGTGGAAAAGAATTCAAATCTACACCTTCAGCTTGTTTAAGCCTTGGTATAGAAATAGTATGAAAACCCACTCCATATTTACTCTCCAGATATTCATTGTGAAGCATTAAAGCAAGTACCTCGAACTTGTAGTCATATAGTCCAAATAGTACTCCTGCACCTACATCATCTATGCCAGCTTCCATTGCCCTATCAAAAGCGGTTAGATGATATTCATAATTTGCCTTTGGTCCACTTAAATGCATCTTTTCATAAGTAGCTTTATGATAGGTTTCTTGGAATAATATATAGGTCCCAATTTTCGCTTCTTTTAATTTTTTATAATTCTCTACTGTAGTTGCAGCAATATTTACATTAACCCTTCTTATTTCCCCTTTATCAACATAAGTATCATATACAGCTTTTATGGCATCTACAATATAATCTATATCACAATTAACAGGATCTTCTCCAGCTTCTAAAGCCAATCTCTTATGTCCCATTTTTTCTAGCAGTTTTACTTCCTCTTGTATTTCTTCCCGTGTAAGTTTTCTTCTTTTAAAATTATTTTTCCTCCTATAGCCACAGTACACACAATTATTTACACAATAATCACTCATATAAAGCGGTGCAAATATCACTATTCTATTACCATATATTTTCTTTTTTATCTCGCCGGCTATTTTAAATATTTCTCTTAAATCCTCTTTATCTTCTGCCTGAAGTAAAATAGCCATATCCCTATGAGACAGCTTAGTTTCTTTAGATTTATTTAATACCTCTCTTATATCCTTTTTAGTTGCCTTCTTCCCTTCCTCTAATAGACTATATATATATTCGTGATTAATCATATCTTTTCCTCCAATTTATATGATCTCCTCGAGACATATCTACTGAAAAACCTGCTGATACTATTCTCTTTTCTATACAATTTCTACATTCTGCAGCTTCATCTCCTGTACAAATCTTTCCATCATATAAGCTGTATTTCTCCCTCACACTAGTGGGGGATAAGTTTGGCATAACTACATTAGCTCCAGCCTTTAACCCCTTTTCTCTGCCTAATGGGTCTATAGTTCCTAAGGCTGTAGTTGCTGGCAACAAAGAATAGGGTAAAAACAATCTGGTCAATGCAATCATAGTAATAGTATCCTCAAGGGTTCCCGCTTGTTCATCTTTATAGATGGTATCCTTATGGGGGATAAATGGCCCAATACCTACCATTTCTGGTTCTAACTCCTTTAAAAATAAAATGTCTTTAGCTAGATCCTCTTTGGTTTGACTTGGTATCCCTACCATGAATCCTGCTCCTACCTGGTATCCTATCTTCTTTAAATTCCACAAACATTTCATTCTATTTTTATAGTATGAATTAGTGTGTATTTTTTTAAACAATTTAACATCAGCTGTTTCATGTCGCAAAAGATACCTATCTGCACCAGCCTTAAAATATTTCTCATAAGATTCATAAGACTTTTCACCTATGGAAAGGGTTATGGCCACATCGAGATATTTATCCTTTATAGTTTTGATGATTTCAATCATCATTTCATCTGTATAATAATCATCTTCTCCACCTTGTAATACAAAGGTCCTGTAACCTAAATCATATCCAATTTCACAGCATTGGAGTATTTCTTCTATATTCAATCTATACCTTTCAATATTTTTATTTGCTACATTTATTCCACAATATTTACAACCCTTTTTGCAATAGTTAGTAAATTCTATTAGGCCTCTCATATAAACTTTGCTTCCATAGGTTTTCATTCTAATCTTATTAGCTTTCTCGAAAAGGTACTCTTTACCATATTCATCCATGTTATATATCAAATATACCAACTCATCATGTTCCAAGTAATTAGTTTTATATAGTTTGTCTATCAAATCTATTATCATCCTTTATCCTCTTCTTACGTTATTTATAATTATATGGCAATATGGGTAAAAACCCATACTGCCATGCAATCGTATTTTTCATAGCAACTAGGATTCTACTTCCATTTTTTTATGGACATGCAATAATTCATGATTGTCCTTTAATATACCTTCAAATAATGACATTACTAAAGGATTTGTATCTGAACTTTTAATATGTGATATCCTATCGAGCCTATATAGACCCTTCGCCCTTCCCTTTCTAGTTTCTAAATTCATAGGTATTGGTTGGCCTCCTCCTGCTATACATCCGCCTGGACATGCCATTACTTCTATGAAATCATAATATCTTTTCCCAGATTTAATTTGCTTTATCAGTTCATCAGCATTATTTAAACCATGGACAACTGCAATTTTAATTTCCTTACCATCTAAATTAAAACTTGCTTCCTTTATGTTGTCCATTCCTCTAACATTGCTAAATAATAAATCTTTAGTATTATGGTCAGGCTTATTTTTCAATAGCCTAGTAACTACTGCCTCCGCTACTCCACCAGTAGCTCCAAATATTATACCGGAACCACTTGCTAATCCAAAAGGCATATCAAAAGATTCCTCTTCTAATTGTTCGAAATTAATTCCAGCCTCCTTGATTAGAAGTGCCAGTTCTTGAGTTGTAATTACTATGTCTACATCCCTAACTCCATTATGCTCAAACTCTTCCCTAGCTGCTTCTGCTTTCTTAGCAGTACAAGGCATTACTGAAATCAATATGGTTCCCTTATTTTCATCCTTATCTTTTTCTTTATAGTACTCTTTAATAACAGCTCCAAACATTTGTTGCGGAGATTTGCATGTAGATATATTATCTACCATATCTGGATATTTGTTTTCTGCAAATTTTACCCAACCTGGACAGCAAGATGTAAATAAGGGTAATTTTTCTCCTGTCTCGAATCTTTCTAAAAATTCCTTACTTTCTTCTATAACAGTCATATCTGCAGAAAAAGCAGTATCATAAACTTCATCGACACCGATTTTCTTCAGGGCTGCTACTATTTTTCCGATAGTCACTTGACCAGGTTCAAGGCCAAATTCCTCCCCTAGCGCTACCCTTACTGCTGGGGCAATCTGTGCTATTACCCTCTTTGATTTATCATGAACTACTTCCCACACCTTGCCATTATCATTTTTTATAATAATGGCTGCTGTAGGGCATACTGCTCTACATTGACCACAGTTTACACAGTTTACTTCTGCAATATCTCTATTAAAAGCAGGAGCTACTGTTATATCCGACCCTCTATTTACAAAGCTTAAAGCTCCAACCCCCTGTACTTCTTCGCATACCCGAACACAGTCTCCACATAGTATACATTTATTAGGATTTCTTATAATACTTAAACTAGACTTATCAATTGGAAGCCTTTTTCTGATAGGATCAAACCTAATATCTTTTATTCCAAATCTAATAGCTAATTCTTGTAGCTGACATTTTCCTGTTCTAGTACAGGTAGTACAATCTCTATCATGATTTGCTAAAATCATCTCTAAAATTAATTTTCTATATTTTTGAACCTTTTTAGTGTTAGTAAATACCTCCATGCCATCCCTTGGCAATTGAGAACAGGATGCAAATATATTTCCCCATTTATCTTCTACTATACACATTCTGCAAGCACCATATATACTTAACTCCGAATGATAGCAAAATGTAGGTAAATCAATACCAGCTTTTCTAACTACTTCTAATACATTCTTTTCTTTATCAAACTCCACCTGTCTACCATCTACTATCATTGTACCCTTCATACCCTAAGCCTCCTTTATAGCTTTAAATGCACAGGATTCTATACATGCACCACATTTTATACATTTGCTTTGGTCTATTAAAAATGGTTCTTTTATCTTTCCACTAATAGCACCCACAGGACATATTCTGCTACATTTGCTACAACCCTTGCAAAGTTCAGGCATTATCTTTATTACCTTTAACCCTTGACAAGTCTTTGTAGGACATTTTTTATCGACTACATGGCTCAAATACTCGTCTCTAAAATACTTTAAAGAGCTGACTACAGGATTTGAAGCAGTCTTTCCTAAACCACAAAGAGCTGTTTCAGTTATTGTATTTGACAATTCCTCTAATAGGTCTAAATCTTCAACTTTTCCTTTGCCATTAACAATTTTTTCTAATATATCAAGCATCAGCTTTGTACCCTCTCTACAAGGCACACATTTACCACAAGATTCATTTTGGGTGAAATTCATAAAGAATCTGGCAACTTCAACCATACAGGTATCTTCATCCATTACTACCATACCTCCGGAGCCTATCATCGCACCCACATCTTTTAATGAATCGAAATCCAATGGTAAATCTAAATGTTCTTCGGTAAGACATCCGCCAGATGGTCCACCTATTTGAACAGCTTTGAACTTCTTGTTACCCTTTATTCCTCCCCCTATATCAAAAATTATTTCTCTAAGGGTTGTTCCCATTGGAACTTCAATTAGTCCAGTATTATTTACATTTCCTGTTAAAGCAAAGGCTTTTGTGCCTGGACTCCCATTAGTACCATAGGATTTATACCAGTCTGCACCATTCATAATTATATGTCTAACATTGGCAAAAGTCTCAACGTTATTCAAAACTGTAGGTTTCTTCCAAAGCCCTTCCTCAACGGTTCTCTTTGCCTTTACCCTAGGCATTCCTCTTTCGCCTTCAATTGAAGCAATTAAAGCACTTCCTTCACCGCATACAAAAGCTCCTGCTCCTTGATTAATGTGTATATCAAAGTTTAAATTGGACCCTAAGATGTTTTTTCCTAATAAACCATATTCCCTAGCTTGTTCAATAGCTTTACTCAACCTTGCAACTGCTAGCGGATATTCAGCCCTCACATAAATATATCCTTCACAAGCTCCTGTAGCATAAGCTGCTATGGTCATTCCCTCAATTATATTATGAGGGTCTCCTTCCATAATGGACCTGTCCATAAATGCACCTGGATCCCCTTCATCGCCATTACATATTATATATTTTGTATCACTTGAATAAGAAAGGACTTGAGACCATTTCCTACCAGTAGGATATCCTCCTCCGCCTCTCCCTCTAAGATTAGCTTCTGTAATCTCTTTACATACTTCTTCTGGTGTCATTTCTTCTATCGTTTTAGCTAATGCTTGATAACCACCATATGCAATATATTCTTGAATTGATTCTGCGTCTATGTGGCCACAATGTTCTAATACAACTCTAGTTTGAGATTTATAAAAAGGTATTTCTTCTTGCTCATGATAAACCTTGTCTTCTAATCTGTACATAAGTCTCTCAACAGGTTTTCCTTCTATTAAAGTCTTGTTCACAATCTCTTCACAATCTTCAACTTTAACCTTTAAATATAGAAATTTATCTGGCTCAATCCGGACCAACGGACCTGCTTCACAGAATCCATGACAACCAGATTTTTTGATTCCTATTCCATTATCCTCTTCATATAAATCCACCTTAGCCAATAAACCCTTTTCTTCTATTAATCTCTTTATCTCAGCATATACCTCTAAAGAACCTCCTGCTACACAACCAGTTCCTCCGCAAACTAATACTTGCTTACGCTGTTTATCTAAATTACTCTTAAATTTTTCAGATATTTCCCTAAGTTCATCAACGCTATTAATTCTCATCTATGCTTCCTCCCTTAACTTATTTATAAGTTCAACTGCATTTTCGGGAGTCATCTTCCCATAAACCCTATCATTGATATTTAAAACTGGTGCCAATCCACATGCTCCAAGACAAGACACAGTTTCTACTGTAAACAATAGATCTTCTGTAGTGTTTTTCTCATTATCAAGCCCTAGCTCTTTTTGTAACGCATTAAGTATGGGGATAGATTTTTTAACATGGCAAGCTGTTCCATCGCAAATTTTAATTACATACTTACCTTTAGGCTTTAAAGAAAAGTTCTCATAAAATGTAGCAACGCCGTAGATTTTAGCAGGACTAATATCCATCTTATTTGCTATGTACTCTAGCACATCCTCGGGTAAGTAATTAAATCGCTCCTGAATATCTTGAAGAATTGAAATAATTGAGGATTGTTTGTTACCATGCTTCAGCACAATATCATCGATTATATCTTTCATTTCTTGATTAAGCATATAAAACCTCCTAACCACTTATAATGATGTTAAATTTTTAACTTTAAACTTTGCAAAAACATTGTTAGCCTAATTAACACATATTTTTATTACCTAAAAAACCACAATTCAATCTTATCAAAATGTAATTTTTAGTCAATAGTAACTTTTATTCTCAGGGTTTTTATAAAAAATTTTTATAATTCATATTCAGGTTAATATTTTGACTAATAATGACATAATAACCATATTTATTACGTTAAAATATTGACATATATTTATGGTTAAACTCCATTTTGATAATAAATTGAGTCCCCTATCTAGTAAAGTATGATTAATTCAAAAAAATATTATTCTTTATCTAATTTTCAGTTTCAAGATTACAATAAAATATCGAAAAAAAACTACCAAAAAGAAAAAGCCTTTTATTTTTGGCTTTTCCTTTTTATAAAATCCTCTCTTTTGCTTTCTTAATCCCCAACCATGTAAAACATGAAATGGCCGCTATGGAACCTAATCTTCCTCCTACTCCTACAAATGCTTCTTCAGCTAAAATAAATACTATGCCAGATATAATTCCAACAAATATCATATCTGTTAATTTAGGAAACCTTTCCCTAGAAACCATAGCTGCATAGGACCCTGTAGTTGCAACGGTAGCAAGTAATACCCCCTCCTCAGGAAAAAAATGAGGTAAAATAATTCCCGATGCTAATGTTACTATTGCTGAAGCAAGTACAGGCCCTTTATTTAATTTGAATATGATAAAATAGGTCAAACTGGTTGCAAGCACTGCTACAGCTATTATCTTTATTGCCACAATTAATCATCCCACTTTCATATGAATAAACCCATTAATAGTCTAACTATCTGAGTGGATAGAGCTGCAATTGTACCACCCTTCCCTCCAATGCCATCATATACCTCTTTAGAAAAGATTATTACAAAACCTGCAAACAAACCAATAAGGCCTGCCATAAACATAGAAGAAACTATTTTTTCTCCTGACATGCCTACAAAAGAAGCTATATAAAAAGCTCCTGCCTTTTGTTTCGAAAACAATAATCCAACAAATATACCAACTATTCCATTGGCTATTATATGCCCATATCCTAATGTATGGTTTATATGCCAGGTTATAGATGCAGCAAATGTAGTTCCTAATATTAGTAATATGTTTTCAAAATTTACCTTCCTTATTTTGCTTTTCACTTGGATTAACTCTTTTATTTCATAGAAATGATCCCATATAGCCATTCCAAAAAACACTATTATCCCTAATATCAAAATTCTATTTATAATTGAATCATTATTTTTAAAAGCAATATAAAGTATACTTAAGCTAATCAATATATAATAAAAAAAGAAATTTTCTTTTCTCATTACCTCACCTCATCAAATTTATGTCCTAATTAATCTTTCTTATGTCAAAAATAATAGAATATAAACCTTCTCTGAAGCATAACAAAAATAATTATACCACAAATATACCCAATATCAATATTAATATTAATATTAGTATTAATTCCTACTATTTTAGTAAGAATTAATATAATTAAATTCTATTCAGGTCATATTAACTTAATAATCTGAAGATAATCTCATAAACTTTATCTGAGAATTAAAGGTAATTCTTTTATAGGAAAGTAAAGCTAAGATAATCGAATGATTCTATATCTTAGCTTATCTCAATCAAATTAAAACTCTCTTCTATTTCAGGGCATGCTAAAACGAATTCAGTATCTTTTTTCATCACGGGATAACAGTTTGAGCATTTTATTGCTTCAATAAAATCTATATGGTCCCTAATTCTCCCTTCAAAATAAGTAGCATAGGTTCCTAATTTTTCTAACTTGTGGGCATCGCTTGCTCCTAATATAGGAAGGTTCAATCTATTAGCCAGTTTATAAGCTTTCATATTATAATCATAATAAGTGCTTCCATTGAAAGCTTCTACTCCAGACAATAGAGGGGCTAATCTAATCATGTTGTTTCCTATTCCCCTATTGTTATTCCTAAAGGGATGGGCAGCAATAGCAATTCCATTATTCTTTTTCACCAAATCTAATAATTCCTCTGAACTAACCATTTCCTTAGGTATGCCCTTTAGTCCGAAGGTCAAAATATCACCTTCAAAGGTTAATACCTCAGCACCTACTATGACTAGAATCCCATCTATATAAGCAGAATCTCCTATTTCGTTTCTTAGAAGATTGTTATCATGGTTTGTAACACAAATACCATCTAATCCTATGCGCTTAGCTTCTTCAATTGCTTCATAGAAATCCAACTTACTATCGTCAGAATACTTGTTATCATGTACATGGCAATCAATTATCATTTTGCCCTCCCCCTTTTTGCACACTAGTATTATAGTACCACATTATGTATTAAATTAGCTCATGTATAGATTTATTTCATATTAAGTAATTTGCTATAAATTTTGCTAATAGTACTTCAACATATAAACAGGCATATTCATTCTTATATGCCTGTTTTTTTATGCTATTTGTCTCCTACTAATTCAACCCATCTTTCAATAATTCCTTCCCTTCTTTCTCCAAATACGCTTAAATCTTGTTCTACGAATCTATCCATCGGTACCCTTAAGTCATAAGCAGTTATACCTGGTTTAATCATCATATTGGTATCCTTCATATCTATTTCAGCCAACATTTGCATATTTTCATTCTTTAGCATCCAATCAAGAAAAGCTTTTGCCCCTTCCTGATTTTTAGCATTCTTAAATATAGCCATACCTTCTGCAATCCATGGTATAAAATCTTCAGGATAAATTATAGATACATTGTATTGCTCTTCTAACTCCAATATCGATTTATTAATGTATGTTATACCAATTGCTACTTCCCCTTCAACTACCTTTGTATAAGGATCTCTCCCCCTCTTGCCATAATAAGGAATATTCCTATCTAGTTCTTTAAAATATTCCCAACCACCTTCTTCTCCCATTGTTTCTAATACTCCTGCAACAAAAGCAAAAGCATTTCCTGAAATAGCAGGATTTGCAGCCATTATCTCTCCCTCATATGCTGGATTAATCAAATCTGACCACGTTTTGGGAACGGGTAGATTTTTCTCCTCTAAAATATCATTGTTAACAATAAAAGCTATAATATTTAAGCCCTTACCATACCAATAGCCATCTTCGTCCCTATATTGAGGATAGATTTCTTCATATCCTTCAGGAAAATATTGTTCCAAGAGACCTTCGTTCTTTGCCATCATAAATGCATCTATTCCACCACTAAACCAGAGGTCTGCCATTGGCTTTCCCCCTTCAGCCCTTGTCCTAGCTAAAACCTCACCAGATGACATTTCCAAAAATTCAACTTTTATTCCGGTATCTTTTTCAAATTTTTCAAATAGCGGCGAATACATCTCACCCGATGTGGTAACTATGTTTAGCGTGGTACTCCTTAAGTCAGTTTTTTCATCAACATCCTCAACTTCATCTACAATGTCCTGAACTTCACTCTTCCCAGAAGCCTCTTTTGATTCTGAATTGCCACATGCTGCTAAAGCAAGTGATAATACCAATATTAGTATCAGAATCATCATGAATTTTAACCTTTTCATTCTTATTCCCCCTCTGATATTTAATATATAATTAATTGTGAACTTAAATATTGCTATGCTTCTCTAAACTTATATATCTTTCTTTATAAGTAAGATATACATATTCACCTAATTCAAATCCCTCATTACCAACATTTTGAGCTTGGACATTTAGTTTATTCTTTTCTGTCTGAACTACATAGGATATATAGGAGCCAATAAATTTTCTTTTAACAACTTTCCCATAAGTATTCCCTTGATGCCTATCCATAATTATTTCTTCAGGTCTTACAAAGCTAATTGATCCCGAACTTTCTTCTATTACATTAGAATTCCCAATAAAATCTAGAACAAATTTACTTTTTGGGTTACAATAAACTTCTTGCGGGGTCCCAATTTGTTCCAACTTGCCTTCATTCATAACTGCTATAATATCAGCAATATACAATGCTTCTTCCTGATCATGGGTAACGAATATCATAGTTATCCCTAGTTGCGACTGTATGTCCTTTATCTCTTCCCTCATCTTTACTCTAAGCTTTGCATCTAAATTAGAAAGAGGTTCATCTAATAAAAGAACCTTAGGAGTTACAACAAGAGCCCTAGCTAAAGCAACTCTTTGTTGCTGTCCACCACTTAACTGTTGAACATTTCTATTTCTATAAGGCAGTAATCCAACTATTTCTAAGTACTCCTCCCCTTTCTTTATCGCTTCTTTCCTAGAATAACCCTTAAATTTTAATCCATAGATTACATTTTGAAGTACTGTCATATGGGGAAATAGAGCATAGGATTGAAAAACTGTAGAAGTTGGTCTTATTTCTGGAGGCAAATTGGTAATATCCTGACCATCAATGATTATCCTTCCACTATTTATCTTTAAAAATCCACCGATAGATTTTAAAGTAGTTGTTTTACCACATCCACTAGGTCCTAATAAACACATTATCTGCCCTTTTTCTACTTTGAAACTTAATCGGTCTACAGCAATTACTTCATTGAATGTCTTTGTAACATTTTCTAATTTAACAAACATTTTTCCACCTCATTATCAATCTAGACATCAATAAATTTATGGTCAGTGTTATAAAGATTATCATAACAGAAGCAGCTGCTCCAACCCCATATTTACCTTCTCTAATTGCAGAAAACATTTCTAGTATAGCTAATTTCTTTCCAGGATATATTAAAAATATAATGGCTCCCACCGTCGTCATAGTATTTTTGAAATTATTAACAAAATTAGTCATAAATGCAGTCTTACTCATTGGAAATATAATATCTTTAACTATATAAATACTAGGTGCACCCAAATCCTTTCCTGCATCAGCTAACTCTGGTCCTAGTTGTGATAAATTAGCATTATAGATCCTAGTATTAGATGGCAACTGTCTAAACATAATATTTAATATAACAATTGCAGATGTGCCCGTAAGCTCTAAGGGTTTATTGTTGAAAGCAAGTATATAAGCTATCCCCATAAAGACACCTGGTACTATACTTGGCAACGTAACTACAAAATCTATCAGTCTGGATGCCCTAAATTTCCTTATCTCAACATAATAGGAGATAAAGAAACTTAAAACACCTCCGCCTATTCCTGTGATAAATCCATATGCAATACTTCGTATGAAGCTATCGCTTAAATACTTTCTTAGATGTATAAAATGCTCTAAAGTAAAATACATCTCCCCATGGCTATATTTTGTAATTGCAGTTAAAAAAATTGTCAGGTATTGTATTATCATTGTAAACAAATACAAACTTGTAAAAATTTGAATGAATTTCCATAAGAATCCACTTACCTCTATGCTTTCATCTGCATCTTTATTAAACATATCATTTGTCACTGTATTTTGCACATATAAGATGTTTTTTCGTGTAAAAATTCTATACTGGGTAAAAGCAATTACAGCAGGAATTAGTATCAAAACACAAATTGCTGCAGCTAATTCCATCTTTGAATAAGCTATAACATTTAAATAGGCTTGTGTTGCTAGAACATTAAATGCTCCCCCAATGGTCATGGGAGTCCCAAAATCAGATAAAGACCTAACAAAAGTAAGAAGTGCAACATTTAATATGCCAGGTTTCATCATAGGGAGGATAATACTTCTTATTGTATAAGAAGTGCTTGCACCTAAATCCAGAGAACTCTTTATTATATCTTTATCTATTCTATTAATGATGCCTATCAATATGAAAGCATTCATAGATGAAGTGCTTAATGACTGCATTGAAACAATGCCCTGCCAACCATAAGTGTTGAGAGCAAGACCTAATAATTCATGTGTAATAAATCCCCTTCTCCCAAATAGCTTTATATAAGCTAAAGATGAAAGAAATGGGGGCGATATCATGGTTAACATCAGGAGCAATATTAATATTTTTCTAACTTTCCCTTTTGAAAGGCTTGCATAGATTGCTACATTGACGGAGATTACTACTGATATTATGGTGGTTAAAGTGGCAACAAACAGGCTATTTTTTATCAACCTAATATTATTGCTAAACAAATTTCTGTATACATCTAAGGTAAATTGACCATCAAGTATAAAGCTTGTCCTAATAATGGAGTATATTGGTCTCAATATGAATATAAATAGGAGTATTAGTAAAAGGGTAAATATGAAATAGTCTATAATTTTATATGCTACAATTTTGCTTTTACACATCCAAATCTACCTCTATGTTTATATTTGTCCTCTAGCCCTTCTATATATTACCATATAATTTATAATAATTACTTATTATATATTTTTTTTATATCAATTCTAATTCTATAGATTATTTTTATATATGTTATTGAATTAAATAATTTTTCTCCCTTTATCAGCAATTTTCTCTGTAATTGGGTAAATATATGATATATTATGTATAATATTAGCAAATTACTTCAAAGGAGAAATGAATTATGGAAGAAAAAAAATTGTTCGAAATATATGATTTAACTAAAGATTTGCCCAAAGATACGGTTATAGGTGAATTTGCTGGAAGAGATAGTGTTGCTGCTATTTTAAAAGCTATGGAGGATAGCTCAATCAGTAACATATTACCTATAGCTTCCTTTGCCCCTACAGAATATGGTAACTTTGAAATACTTAAATTTAATTATGAAAAAATGATCAAAAGAGCAAAAGAACTTTATGGCAGTAATAAAACCATATATCCGCTTGTTTATTATAGCAATTTTGATTTATGGAGTGTCATAAATGGCAGATTTGTTGACTCCATTATTGAAGGATTTAATTTCTATACCCCCTGTGTAGGCTGTCATGCATATTTTCATCTGCTTCGAATTCCCATCGCCCTTAGACTTAGCAAAAAAATAATAGCTGGCGAAAGAGAAAGCCACGACGGAAGGATTAAAATCAATCAAACTGCTGAATCACTTGATGCCTATGAAAAAATGGCAAAAGCTTTAAATGTAGAGCTAATAATGCCACTTAGATACGTAGAAGATGGAAATAATGTAGAAAAAATATTGGGCTGGGAGTGGAAGGAAGGAAAAGACCATCAAAGATGCGCTTTCAACAAGAATTATGTTAATCCAAAAGGTAATGTTACTTATAATAAAGATAAGATGAAAGAATATATTGACAAGTACCTGTATCCTGTATGTGTTGCTCTAGGAGAATTATTAATCGGTGAAGGAGAACCTACCAAGGAAAGAATGATACAAGCCTTAATGAATAGGAGTGGTATATTTTGAAAATAGTACTTTTACTATTAGATGGTTTAGGTGACAGACCTCATAGTATTTTAAAAGGAAAAACCCCATTAGAATATGCTAATACCCCTAATTTAGATAGACTATGTAAAAATGCTGAAACTGGTATAATGATTCCTTGGAAACAAGGGCTCCCATTAGGTACTGAAGTGGCTCATTTCATCCTATTTGGTTATGATATGAAGGAATTTCCTGGTAGAGGTATTATCAATGCATTATCTAGAGATGTAGAAATAGAAGAGAAAGCGGTTTACCTTTGCACCTCCTGGGCCTGGGTTGAAGAAAAAGATGGTCTTTTCATTGAAGAGAGATTTACTGAAGACCTGTCTACAGAAGAAATTTTAGAATTAATGAAATTGCTGCCTAAATCGGTTAATAATTATTCATTCAAGTGGCAACAATCCATCGGCATCCATGGAGTTCTCGAGATAAAAGGAGAAAATATAAGCAGTGATATTTCCGATAGCGACCCCTTTTACGATAATAGCTACGTAATGACTGTTGAGCCATTTGAAAGTAATAGTTCATCTGCTATTGAAACTGCAGAAGCTCTTAACATTTTTTTGAAAAAAGTTTATAGGGCCCTGAACGCTTCAGAAATCAATCAAAAAAGAAAGCAGAATGGTAAGCAACCTGCTAATTTTCTCTTAACTAAATGGGCAGGTAGAAAACCTGATTTACTTAACTTCGAAGAAAAACATGGACTAAAGGCATGTATAGTTAGCTCTGGAATATTAATGTATGGCATTGCCAAACTTTTAGGTATGGATTTCATTAAATATAATAGTTTTAGCGAAGGGGTTAATCTAGCATTAAAAAGTGACTACGATTTTATCCACCTTCACACTAAGGAAACAGACGAGGCAGCTCATACTAAAGATCCCAGAAACAAGGTGAAAGTATTAGAGGAAATTGACAGCCAAATTGGTCCATTAGTTGAAAGTGCTTTAAATGAAGATATTTTTTTAGTTGTAACAGGTGACCATACTACCCCTAGTTTTGGACCTATGATCCATTCTGGAGAACCGGTGCCAATTATGTTCATTGGCAAAAACACAAGGGTAGATTATGTGGACACATTTGGAGAAAGAAGCTGTACTAGAGGAAGTATTCGAATGTATGGTTCTGATTTAATGCAAATGTTATTAAATTATACGGATCGGGCTCAGTTTTATAATTACAGGCAAGGGTCTAAACAGCTAAACCACATACCAAAAAAAATAAATAAATTCTGTCCTTAAGATGTGTAATTGTGATAATGTCAATCACTGATACTATCACGATTACACAATCACTCCTATTTTTATCTAATAATACTGACTATTCCTTTAAATCCTTTTATTTTAGTTATAACTTATTGAAGAAGTGCCTAGTAGAAGTAGAGCTGATTAGAACTATAAATCTGTTACTCCAAATTTTTTACTCATCAGCATAATTTTCTTCTAAAGCAATAGCACTTAATCCCATGTATGCTAATAATTTTAGACTTTTCTTTATGGTATTATGATAATATCTTTTCTTCTATTTTTCGTTATAAAATAAACTCCTCCAACAAAGTCACTGTTGTATGAAAGCAATTGACTTAGCGATATCCAGTTCTTTATATGGCAGTTTTCCAAGAATATACTACTGGCATACACGTTCCACTAAACCATAGCTGATTCTTACTTTTTTAAGCAGGGATAAAGCCAAAAACTCATTATTAACATCAACGTTTACAGTATGTAATGCCATATAAATTGTCCTATTATGTCTGGCAATTTGTTCTTATTTTATAGGGGTAGGTATCACCATTAGTATATCACAAAGATATTGTAAAATTAAAATACATGAAATAAACTTCATATTCTATTGATAATCTAAATTAAGTGGTTTATGCTCTACATGTGAAATTTATACTATATGTAGGAGGGGTAATAAAGTTTAGGTGGACAGTTCACAAGTTGAGGAAATAGCATAGGTTAGCGACGCGAAATAGCTTTATGGAACATTGGCATTATCGTTTCAATCATTTTAACACTTGCAAAAAACATCGAGTATATGAAGATACTAACCTTTCAATCGACTATTCTCTGTTAGGTATTAGGCTCAAACCATCTTATTTTATTTTTGCAGGATTTTTCATTTGCTTACATAATTCACATTATAGGTATTTTGGAGGTTTTGCTCTTAGGTGGTATTTTGAGGCCATTTTATTATGCAAATCCAAATGGTAATATTTGCCCTTACCACTTTTATAACTTTAGTCCAAAAAATTTATTACACATATGATACATATAATGTAAAAGATATGCCTTAATTATTTATTTTTAATATAATACATACCTAAAGAAACCCCATTTAGCACAAAAGTGCTTATTAACAAAATTATAGAAAGTAAAGTGCTCGTGCCGCTTGTATCCATAAGTGCAAACCAATCTCCTACCTGAACAATACAATTGCTATAATTTACTTGAAAACCTATAGCAATTGCACATGCAGTAATAACTAACAATAGAATAAATACTCCAGTTCTTATTATGGTTAATTTTATACTTAACTATATCCACACCGGATAGTATTAACCCAGTAAAAGACTTCCTAACATAAGAAAATTAATCATAATAATGCCTTCTAATCTTAAGTATTTTTTACCCCTTAAGCAAATAAGTATCTAATATTTCTCCAAAATATAATACATGATAATCGTTATTTGGATAAATGCTGTTCTTTATCTCTCTATCTAACGCTGACGGTTCCATGGCTTGCTGATAAATAACTCTACATTCATAATGTAATTCACATTCTCCGATTATTGGTGTAGATATCTTTTGACCTTTTATAATAGTTAAATTGCATTGTTCAAATTTATTCATATCTCTTCCGGATTTAGTTCCACAATAGACTAATTCATTTTTTAAATCTTTTTCCAAAGGGATACTAACTGTAAACTCTTTTGCATTTTCTATTAACTTATAAGTATATCTTGAATATCTAACTGCAACCATGAATATTGGTTTGTTCCAAATATAACCTATGCTGCCCCAACCTATTGTCATTGTATTTACTTCATTTCCATTTTTCACAGTTAGAAAGGCTCCTTTCTTTAACTGTTCTAATGTTTGTAATGAATATTTTTCAAAATTAATCTTTTTGATTTCCATAATATTATCTCCTTTCCTTTTTTATCATAGTTTTATTATAGCTTATGCAAACTATTTGCAACTTCATAACTAAACGATAATATCGTATATTTTTCTTAAAAACATAATTCTATAGGAATTTCACACAAACACAATAGTTTAATAGTCCAAATATTTCAAATAAAATTTTTATAAAATAATAAGGGTCAGTTAAATAGGAAACTGACCCATTTTTGCTATAGCTTAAAATTTTCGCCCAAAGCATCAGCTGCCAATATAGCTGCATAAACATCTTCCGGTGTGACTTCAAAAGGCATATTGAAAATGGTCTCTCCTTCCGCGCAGCTTAATTTTGCAACATCCATTAATTTTTCTTTCGATACTTCTTTAATATTTAATTCTTTTAATGTAGTTGGCAATCCTACTTCATTGCAGAAATATAGCACTTCTTCTATTTCGTCTATAGGCGCATTTTCCAATACCAATTGTACTAAAACACCAAATGCAACCTTTTCGCCATGATATAATTCATGAGTTTCTTCAATGGCTGTTAAACCGTTATGAATAGCATGAGCAGCTGCAAGGCCACCACTTTCAAATCCAATACCACTTAATAGAGTATTTGCTTCAACTACTTTTTCAACTGATTTAGTCACTACTTTCTTATCTACAGCTAATTTAGCTTTTAACCCTTCGTTTATTAATGTTTCGTAGCAAAGATTAGCTAATGCCATTGCAGCATCTGTAGGATATGCCCCAGCCATATTCTTAGCCCCAGCTTTTGCTGCAGCTCTAGCTTCAAATTTTGTGGCCAACGCATCTCCCATCCCTGCTACCAACAATCGTGAAGGAGCATTAGCAATTGCATCAAGGTCAATTAATACCATATCTGGATTTTTAGGTAAGAATAAATATTCATCGAAAATTCCATCATCAGTATAAATAACAGACAAAGCACTACAAGGTGCATCGGTACTTGCTATAGTTGGCACAATAACTACAGGCACCTTTTCATAATACGCAACCGCCTTTGCAGTATCTAGAATTTTACCTCCTCCTACTCCTATAATTACATCGGATCCCTTTGCTTTAAACTCATCACGCAATCTATTTATTTCATTTTTTGAACATTCGCCATTAAATTCGACGAAGTCTATTTTTACAGAACCTCCAAAGCTTTCTTTTATTGAATCCCCAAACCTTTTATACCCTGATTTGCTAATGAGGATAAAAAATGAACTTCCTAAATGCTCTACATGATTTTTAATTCTTTTTAGTTCTCCACTCCCCTGAACATATCTTCCAGGGAAAATTGCTGTTTTTGTCATAAAAACCCCTCCTTTTTCTCTGAAAAGTAATATACCCATAATTGACAATAAATAAACAATTTAATCTTTTTTATATTATTTTTTTAATATAGAATCTATTCTTTAAGAATATGGTAAAAACTTGATAGCTAACTGTTAGCAGGGATATAATATTAATAGATAAAAAATTATGTAAATAAGGAGGATTAAAATTGATTATCGGCCTTGATATGGGTGGAACCAACGTTGACGGAGTTATTATAGAGAACGGAAGAATAATAAATAGGGTTAAAAAAACAACTAACAGGAATGATCTATTTGACTCCATTTGGGCTGCTTTAAAAGAACTATTAATTGGAATTGACAGGTCTAAAATAGATAGAATAAATCTAAGTACTACCATTTCCACTAATGCCATTGTGGAAAATAAAACGGATCCTGTAGGAATGATTATACAACCAGGTCCTGGAATACCTTGTGATTTTTTAGCCTGTGGTGATGAAAATATCTTTATTTCCGGATATATAGACCATAGGGGTGAAATAATTGAACATTTTAAACAAGAGGAAATTGAAAAAGCAATTAAACTATTTAGGGAAAAAAACATAAAATCCTGCGGAGTAGTAACTAAATTTTCTACAAGAAATCCAAAGTTTGAAAAAGATATCAAAGAAATTTTAGAAAAGGACTTTTTCCCCATTAGTATGGGACATACTGTTTCTGGTAAATTAAATTTTCCTCGAAGAGTATATACCACTTATTTGAATTCAGCAGTGCACAATACTTTCAATGAATTTTCTAGAAGCATAAAAGAATCCCTATATCAGGAAGGAATCGATGCTCCAATATTCATATTAAAAGCAGATGGTGGAACTATGAATATTTCTACTGCAGAAGAAAGACCAGTAGAAACCATATTATCCGGTCCTGCTGCCAGCTTTATGGGAATGAATGCAATGGTTCCCACCAATGAAGATGCAATTCTACTAGATATAGGCGGAACTACTACAGACATATTCTTTCTTGTTGATGGAGTTCCCTTATTCGAACCTTTAGGAATTAAGATAGATAGATATAAAACCCTTGTAAGGGCTATTTATAGCGTTTCTATTGGTTTAGGCGGAGACAGCAGCATTAATATTGAAAATGGGCAAATAAAAATAGGTCCATTAAGGGAAGGAAAGCCCTATGCTTTTGGAGGTCCAAAGCCTACTCCTACTGATGCTATGATAACCTTAGGATTGATGAATACAGGTAATAGGAAAAAAGCCTATGATTCTATGGTTTCATTAGGGAGGGAATTAAACATATCTCCAGAAGAAGTTGCCCAATTGATCCTCGATACCATGGGGGATATTACAAAAGATAAGGTAGAAGAACTCTTAGCAGATATTAATAGCCATCCCGTTTATACCATTAAAGAATTATTATACGGAAAGAAAATTGAGCCAAAAGTTGTAAATGTAATAGGAGGGCCTGCAAAAATATTGGCTCCAATACTAGAAAGAAAATTCAATTTGCCCTGCTGCTTCCCCAAGGATTATCATGTAGCTAATGCTGTAGGAGCTGCCTTAGCAAAGCCTACTACAGAGATAAACATGTTGGTAAATACTTCTAAAGGAATACTTTCCGTTCCTGAATTAGAACTATTTGAAAAAATAGATAGAACATTTACCATAGATAAAGCTAGAAGAAAAGCTATGGAACTAATAAGAGAATCGGCTCTATC
This sequence comes from Tepidimicrobium xylanilyticum, assembly GCF_900106765.1. Taxonomy (NCBI): domain Bacteria; kingdom Bacillati; phylum Bacillota; class Tissierellia; order Tissierellales; family Tepidimicrobiaceae; genus Tepidimicrobium; species Tepidimicrobium xylanilyticum. The sequence continues at coordinate 15,390 of NZ_FNNG01000010.1, read as the reverse complement.
TTTAGGAGCTATAAACGAAGAGATAGAAGCAGAAATCGTCGAAGAAAGTAGTTTCAATATGGTAAGGGGATTTTATACTACTGGAAAAAATATTCGAATTAAAGCACAAGTTAAACCAGGGCTTATCTTTGAATTGAGGAGTGATATTAATGATTAAGGCTAAAAATAGATTAGGACTTGTTTTCTTCCCCGCTTTTGATTGGGCTATTAGCAATACTCACCCTGAAAGAGAGGAAAGACTTTTATATACTCAAGACCAAATATTTGAGGAAGGAATTGAGGATATAGAAGGAATAAAACTATATAATCCCATTGTAGCTGATGAAAAGGATATTGAAAGGGTACATTTCGCCATACCCAATGTCAGGTCTAGGGTTACAAAATCCCATCTTATATCCGCTGGTGGTGCTTATAAGGCCTTTCAAGTTTTAATGGAAAAAGAAGTAAATAAATCCTTTGCCTTAGTTCGTCCTCCAGGACACCATGCCCAAAAAGTAGTTTATGGAGATAGAGGTTTTTGCATAGTCAATATTGAGGCAGTAGCTTTAGAAAGGATTAGGCAAGAATATGGTGATTTAAGGGTAGCAATAGTAGATACCGATTGTCACCATGGAGATGGCACCCAAGATATCTATTGGAATGATAAGGACACTCTGTTCATATCCTTCCATCAGGATGGAAGAACCTTATACCCCGGCACTGGATTTATAGAAGAGGTTGGGGGACCTAATGCCTATGGTTATAATATAAATATCCCTTTACCTCCTGGTACAGGAGAAGAAGGCTTTTTATATGTTTTAGATAATGTGGTAATGCCCATTCTAGATGAGTATAAACCGGATATAATTATAAACTCAGCAGGTCAAGACAACCACTATACTGACCCAATTACCAACATGAATTTTACTGCCCAAGGTTATGCAAAGTTAAGTGACAGGCTTAATCCAGATATTGCAGTTTTAGAAGGAGGCTATTCTATCGAAGGAGCCCTCCCCTATGTAAATCTTGGAATTATACTAGCTATGGCAGGTATCGATTACTCCATGGTCAAAGAACCCGATTATGATAGAGAAAAATTAAAACAACCTAAACAGATTACTGAATACATTAAGCAAATAAGCAATGTGGTTTATAAAAGATGGAAAATGAAAGAGGATTTACGCCTAAAGAATATAAATGGTAAAGAGTATGTCCATAGACAAAAACAAGTCTACTATGATACGGATGGAATAATGGAATACCAGGTACAGAACTTTAAGGTATGTAATAGATGTTCTGGGGTTAGCACCATCGACTCTAGAAGCGATAGGGGTTATCATATATTAGGCATAACCATCCCAAGAAATGCTTGTTCTAACTGCGTAGATGAAGGATATAGCTTATACAAACATGCTCCAAATAAGTATACTAATGTCTATTTACAGGACAGAGTTAATGATGAATATCTAGCTAAATAAGCATAAGGGCAGAGGTTTAGATCTGCCCTTATGACTTCTTACCTATTGAAAATTGAACGCCATAATCTTCCTCTTTGATGTTTATATAATGATTTTCATAGTTGAATACTAGGTTCATTACTGTAGATCTTAAATCTATGTTTCTTAAGAAATGAATTGTGCAAAGATTGTTGTTCTCCTCCGTAGTAAATCTTATCAACACGCTTCTGATATCTAATAGCTGGATTCTATTATCCATATATTGAGGCATGCCTTCCAAATATAGGTTTAAAGTTCTATTTCCCAATGGAATGAACAAATCTATATCTGCCTCTTCTTCCATAAAGGGCTTAATTTCATAATCGCTTTTTATCAATAGATTTCCATTCCTATATTCCATCAAATAAATCATACTCCTTTGTTCCTCTATTAAAAATCATCATTCAGACTCAATAGAAGCATCAAATCGTGCTTCCATATATGGAACTTTTTTGAGAACTACAATATACCAAATGGTCAACACTAAACCCTTTAAGGCACTACTTATACTTATGCTCCACCATATTCCATCTAATCCGAGGAATGTAGAAGAAAACACTAATGCCATTGGTATGCGCAAGGCATTAAAGACTACTCCCACAATAGAAGGTGGAATGGTTTTTCCAATACCATTAAAAGCTCCCCTGCTTGCAATTTCAAAGGTCATTAGTATTTCGGATACTCCTAATATCCTTAAATACCTAACCCCAATTCTTAAGGCTTCTAAGTCATCAGGGATGAAAAATCTAAACAGTGGATTTGCTCCAAAAATGAGCACTATGGTGGAAAAGAGTCCTATAGTCCCCACTATTTGCAGCCCTTTTTTATAACCTTTTCTAATTCTGTCCCACTTATCTGCTCCATAGTTTTGTCCTATAAAAGCAGATATGGCGGTAGAAAATCCTGAAGCTGTCATCCAGGATATGGACTCAATCTGATTTCCAACCTTCTGGACAGCAACTGGCGTAGGCCCCCATTGGGCAATTATTCTAGCCAGTATCATGCCGATACCTGCAAAAATACCTTGTTGGACTGATGATGGTAGCCCAAGTTTAAATATGGTCTTTACACAGTCTTTATCAAAAGGTATTTTTACTATATTTAAATCCTTAAATAGTTGATTCTTTTTGTTACTAAATAATACAAAGATTACAGTTACAATTGTTTGTGCAATTACCGTAGCCCAAGCAGCCCCTTTAACTCCCATTTCAGGGAAAGGACCTATCCCCATTATCATTAAGGGGTCAAGAATCATATTAGTTATTAGCCCAATGGAGTTTATCTTAAAAGGTGTGGTACTATCACCAGCCCCATTAAAAATTCCTGAAAAAACTGGATTAACAAAGTAAAAAACAAGTCCATAAGATATAATCAGTAGATAATCAATGGCCATAGTTATAACTTCAGCATCTCCTAGTTTAAAAAAACCTATAATCTGATGTCTAAATATTATAAGTATTAATGAGTATATTAATGCAATAAGAACACTTAATTTCAAAGTATTTGATGCAAATTTTCTGGCAGAATCCATATCTTCTCTTCCAAAGGATTGAGCTACACCTACTTCTGCACCAATTTTGGGTATCATAAATAAAGCCGATGCAAACCATGTAAAGAATCCTGCTGTTCCCGATGCAGCTACCGCTTTAGTTCCAACTCTTCCAAGCCATATCATATCTGTCATATTATATGCTACTTGTACAAAGGATGTAGCCATAATAGGCAAAGCAAGTTTTATCAAAGCTTTAGAAATATTGCCTTCTGTTAATTTTACACTCTTGTCCATTCTAAGCCTCCATATCCAACAAATTATTTCCTATCACTAACCTAGTATATTCTACAATATTGCTTGATATTGTTCAAGCAATTTAAACCAATAGCTTTACAAATAAATAATAAAAAAACGGTGTTAGATGAATGTATAATTGTTGACCTGATTGATACCAGTCTATAATCAATAATGCCCTTATAATTTATTTTTCCTAAAAAAATAAGCTATTAACAACACTATAGGAATAAGTATTATAGAAATAACCGATATAATCAGTGTAATTTGACTAAAGGGCTCATTCACACCTAATACAGGCCTTCTATCCTTTATTAATTGTACAGCAATAAATATTAGAATAGCAATTGGAATTATAAATCTATCATTTCTAATTCCCGTAAACTGCTCTAATGATACTGAAGTAATGAACAGATATCCTGAAGTTCTAATTATGTTCCCTATTATCCAAGATACTATATATATTGATTCAAAACCCTGTATTGTCTGCTCAAAGTTAATTAGTCTTGTATAGGTCAAAAATGGAAAATTAATTCTTTTAGCAAATTCCGTTCCCAATGTGCATTGAATAGTAATTACTATGATTAAGATAATTAGTAAAGAAAATAGAGTTGACCTAATGTAGATCTTGTTCAACTCCTTCTTATTTGCCAAATAAGGGGTTAACATAGTAGCTATAAGAATATCTACAAACCTTAAACCTATTATTATAGCACCTTTGTTGATTTGACTGATGGTCGAATCGCTTAAAATTGGAAATAGATAATCGAATTGATAATTGCGAAGACCTAATATAACAAATATAAACATAGTTATAATCATTATTGGTATTACAAACTCCCCAAATCTAGCTAAATTCCTAAGCCCCTTATAGCCTATATAAACACAAGTTATTAATAATAAAGAAGCGGTTGCCCAGGTTGGTGTCTCCCTAAACAATGAATAATCTAATATTTCTACAAAATTACTTGAAAACATGGTGAGATAATATAAAAATACCAAAATATAAAAGGCCCCAAGTATTTTCCCAAATATTTTACCCATTAATTTTTCTATTATTTCAATTAAGCTCAAATCACTAAACTTATTGCTTAAAAATAATAAAGGAAAAGATAAAATTATTACATAGGGAATAGATAAAAGCAACACAATCCACGCATCTTGGTTGCTGGGAGGAACTCTTAATATGGGTAAATTGTTTAAGCCCATAATAATTCTAAAATTTATCAATAGTAATAGAGCTTGATTATAGTATATTTTATTCCTTTCCCTCATATCATACATAGCATACTACTCCTAATCTATAAATATAGGGGTATTGATAAGCCCAGTCCCTACTAAATTAGTTTCTACTTCTATTTGAAAGTCTGCCTGGGAAAATATTTCATCCCAGTGGTCCTTAATCTTTTTATATTCTTCAGGATACTTTCTATGAAACACATGGCCAAACCCAAATATGTCTAATCCTATTTCCCGCTGTACCTTCCTGACGGTTTGGCTGATAGCGGTCTTAGTGGTATTAGAACAAGCCTCTTCTAGCATTTTCAATTCCTTTTCATTATATACATTAATATCTCCTGCAACTTCTCCTATAGAACCCTTAATTTTAATTTTAGTCTTTAATCCAATATTGCCATCTTTTAATTCAACATCATTCTTTGCTTTTACCTTTATTAATATAATAGAAGTTAAATGCCTATGATGTGGGTCTGATCCCTTTTCCTTTGTGACTCCTCCAAGAGTTGGAAATGTTATCAATCCACTGGTAACATTATTCCTAATAAAGTTAAGGGATTTAGTATCATTTCCATCTAAATAACCAACTAATATATCATCTCTAAAGATAGCTGCACCTATAACAGTCAATTCATATTTTGAATCTTCACTGTTACTCACCTCTCCATTTATGCCTTTCCTTTCTATCTTTTCCACTACTCCAGCCATTGTATGACGTCCACCTAGGTAGTGGTCTCTAAGATATCCCATTATGTTCACATCTACAGTTTTAGGATTATCCCTTATATTTTGAACCAGTCTTAATATATAGCTACCTGGTATTTCTTCTAAACCACTGTCAATCCCCATTACCTCATAGGCTTTTGCTCCTTTGGCAATTAACATGTAGGCAGTTTCCCTCTGTTCCCTATCCCTAAATAATTGATCCGTATGGCTGACCAAACCCCTTCTAGCAAATTCTTCCCCAAATATAATGACCTTATTATGGGATGTAAAAATTCTCCTATCAAATTTTAAAGTTATATCCCTAAAGGCTTCAAAAATTGTATTCCCTACACCTTGTACATATTTAACAGGACCACCTTCTTTTCCTCCACTACTTTTTTGAGCATAAGAGGGATCCACAACTTCTAAAGTAATTAATATCTTATTATCTTCAATATCCAAACCCATTACCAATGAAATTCCTAATTCATTTAGTTCTCTGGCATTCCAACAGCCCGTTAATAAAATTATAAAGATAAGAAGTAAAACACAGGCAATTTTTCTACTCATATCCTATTTCCTCCACGGGGAAATTTGCCTTCTTACATTCCTCTTTGCAATGGCTCTTGGTCTAAAAAGTCTCTTCCATAAAGGAAGTCTGACAAAAGTATCTTTTTTAAAACCATCCCATTCTCTAGGTGCAATGGGCCAAGTATATGGAACTCCAAAGGAATCTAAGGATACCAGCTGCATATTTATGAAAACAAAACCACAGGCAATTCCATAAAGTCCCATAAGCCCTGCAAGAAATAATATGAATAATCGATATATTACTATACCTTCCATAAATCCAGGCACAACAAATTCAGCTATTGCTGCTGTAGACACAACTATTAAGGTTATTGCATTAACAACTCCAGCTTCTACTGCTGCCTGCCCTAATATCAATGCCCCAACTATGCTCACTGTGGTACCAACGCTCTTAGGCAACCTCAATCCCGATTCCTTTATCAACTCTAAAGCTAAAATCATAATCAATACTTCTAACATTACAGGTAAGGGTACCCCTTCTCTTGCACCTGCCATATTGATCAAAAGAACTGTCGGAATCATTTCCTGATGGTATAATTGTAAGGCTACAAATGTCCCTGGTAAGTAGACTGATATAAAAATGCTAATGCCTCTTAGTAGTCTTAAAAAAGTAGCATAAAAAGGCCTTATATAATAATCTTCACTAACCATTATCCCTTCAACAAGTATTCTTGGTACAGTCAACACATGAGGGGTTCCATCAACTAATATGGCAACTCTTCCTTCTAGAAGTTTTCCAGCCACAATATCAGGCTTTTCCACATTGGAAACCGTACCCATTAAGGAAAATGGATCATCCTCTATTAATTCTTCTATATAACCACTTTCTAATATTGAATCTACGTCAATCTTTTCTAATCTCCTTTTTAATTCCTTCAACACATCTTCATTAACAATACCTTTAATGTAAGCTATGCTTACCTTTGTATTGGTTTGTTTCCCATATTTATAATCTTCAAAGACCAGGTTATTGTTTCTCAATTTTCTCCTTAATAATACCTTATTTACTTCTATATCCTCTATAAATCCTTCCTTAGGCCCCCTGACTACTGCCTCTGAATTTGGTTCTTCTACCATTCTTTTATCCCATTTAGTTAATTCGACTACATAACAATTAGCATTACCTTCAACAAATATAGCAACCTTCCCGTATACTATTTCATTTTTTACCTCTTCCATGGAATTGACTATTTGAATTTTAGGAGTGAAAATTACCTTTCTTAAATTCTTTGGATCATCAAGTTGTAAAATTAAAGGACGAAGTATATCCCTATCAAATAAATCCTCATTAACAAATCCCTCTATGAAGCATATTAATATTCTTATATTAGATCTGGTCTCAAACTCATAGGCAACGAAATCGCAAGAGTTATTGAAAATTTTCGTTATCTCTTCTCTGTTAAAGCTAACACTCTTTGAAATCATCTAAATCACCTTTCAATTATACCCTTAATTAGTATGACCATATTTTTTTGGATTATTATTCGTACAAATAGAAATAGCCCGAAAGGGCTATTTGGGAATTATTTCATTCCTCCACCAGTAAGACCTGATTTTACCTGCTGAACATCATTTGAATTAGCCGGAGGTGCAGGCTTATAATAACCTTTTTGTTCTGCTATCTGGAATAACTGGTATTGTAGTTGCTCAGCTTCATTCCTCAACTGTTGTAATGTGCTTCTTAACTGCTGATTAGCACATTCTGTTATGGCTTTATTATACATTTCTATGCTTGCTTTAGTAGTAGTAATAGCATCATTGACCATATCTCGTTCTTGCATTTCATTCCCTCCTATTTTAATGAATTTATGAAATTAGTAACGGTAGTCTGCGCATCTTGACTAGATTTTTTAAACAATTGTTTAAGCTGAGGGTCGTGGCATTGGTTGGAATAGAAATCATATTTAGAAACCATGTTCTGATGAACTCCTATAATTTCCCTTAAATTTTGCAACTCTAATTGGTTTATATTTCCCATATTAATAGGATTTTGAAGGGTCATATTGTTACTCCTTTCTTTAAATTATTTTAATTTCATTTAATATTCTGGCTTGTGGGCTTTTTATTTATTCATGGAAAAAAAATATAAATATTATAGTAGACTTAAGAACATAATAATTTTAAATGGAGGTGAAAATATGAAAGATAAAATTGTAGTTGAAAATACATTAACACCTTTTATTGAGCATTTAAAAAGTTTAGGCTATGACGTTTATACCCTTTATAAGAATTCCAATTTAGAACACATTACTTCTGATGAGTATAAAGCAATAGTTGTGTCTGGAATAGATGTTTTATCAAGTAGCGATTCTACTGGTCAAATTCCCCCAGTTCCAATTGTTGAAGCTAGAGGTAAAACACCTGAGGAAGTCCACCAAATTATACAAGATAAGCTAGTATAAGGAATAATTTGTCATTAATTATTCCTTATATTAAATTAAATTAAATTTTATAAAAAAAGATGTTGACAAATATAGAATTAAGTATTAGAATTGGTTTTAAATAAAAGTTAATAACATGCTCTTATCAAGAGTGGTGGAGGGATCTGGCCCAGTGAAACCCGGCAACCTGTGTACACAAGGTGCTAAATCCAGCGGTATGTGTTATACCGAAAGATAAGAAAGAGTATTAGACCTCTTTCTTGTAAAGAGGTTTTTTACTTAACCTCTATCTTTCATAGAGGTTTTTTTATTAAATAGAATGTACATTCTTTATGACATCACATAATGTAAGGGGGACTCTCATTGATTCGAATAGAAAAGCTATCCAAAAGTTTCGAAACTTCAGGTGAAAAAATCTGGGCTTTAAGGGATATAAGCCTTCAAATAAATGAAGGTGAAATATTCGGAATCATCGGTTTAAGTGGTGCAGGAAAGTCTACTCTAATCCGATGCATCAATAGATTGGAAGAGCCCACTAGTGGCAAAATATACATCGATGGAATAGACATTACCTCTCTTGACAAGAAGGCTTTGAGAAAATCTAGAAAAGATATGGCGATGATATTCCAACATTTTAATTTATTAAACCAAAAAACTGTATATAAAAATGTTGCATTCCCCTTAGAACTTGAAAGGCTTCCAAAAAAGGTGATTGACGATAGAGTAAATACATTGCTTGAATATGTAGGACTTTCCGATAAAAGGGATGCTTATCCTTCTCAGTTAAGTGGTGGGCAAAAGCAGAGAGTCGCCATTGCAAGAGCTTTGGCCAATAATCCTAAAATACTATTAAGCGATGAAGGAACATCAGCACTAGATCCTAAAACCACCAAGTCCATACTGGAATTGCTTAACAGAATAAGGAAAGAGCTAAATGTTACCATTATACTAATAACTCACCAGATGGAGGTTATAAAAGATATTTGCGATCGAGTAGCCATTATTGAAGATGGTAGGATAATAGAAATGAATACTGTAGAAGAATTATTCAAAAATCCAAAAACTAAGACTGCTAAATCCTTCATCTCCAGTTTGAATCCAAATGATGATAACGGCTTGATAAAGCCAGAAAATTATGATGGCACTCTCATCAGATTAAGCTATTTAGGGAAAAGTGCAAAAAAGCCTATTGTCTCACAAATGGTCAAAAAATTTAATATCCATGTAAACATATTATCCGGTAATATTAATCAACTGATGAGCACAAGTGCTGGATATTTAATACTAGAACTTTCAGGAAGCGATGAAGAAATAGTTAATGCAATAGCATTTCTTAAAAGTAAAGATGTAGGCGTGGAGGTGATATAATGGCTGAATTAATTATTCCTGCTCTATTTGAAACTCTATATATGGTGTTTTTCTCAACGCTTTTTTCCTTAATAATAGGTTTCCCATTAGGAGTACTATTGGTTATCACGGAGAAAGGCAATATATGGGAAAAACCTTTACTTAACCAAATATTAAATGGGATAATTAATATATTGCGTTCCTTCCCATTTATTATTTTAATGATTATTGTATTTCCCATATCCAAGTTAATTGTGGGACAAAGTATTGGCACTACTGCAACTATCGTGCCTCTTTCCATAGCAGCTGCACCATTTGTAGCTAGGATAATGGAATCTTCTCTAAAGGAAGTGGACAAGGGAATAATTGAGTTCAGCCTATCTATGGGAGCAAGCATACCTGAAATAATATTCAAGGTGCTCATTCCAGAAGCCTTACCTTCCTTGATACTGGGAATAACTTTGACAATAATTAACCTAATAGGCTATTCCGCTATGGCAGGCGCTATCGGTGGCGGCGGATTAGGGAATTTAGCCATCAGATATGGCTTATATAGATTTGAAACAGGGATTATGATTGCATCAGTCTTTGTAATCATATTGTTAGTTCAAGGTATACAATTTATAGGAAATAGATTATCAACAATTATAAATAAGAAGTAAGGAGGAATTTAAAATGAAAAAATTCGTATTAATTGCAATAGCCTCTATATTGATTTTAACAACTTTAGTAGGGTGTAATAGTAAAAAAAGCGCAGATAATGTTATTAAAATAGGAGTTTCTCCAAAACCTCATAGGGAAATAGTTGAATTGATCGTAGATGATTTGAAAGAAGAAGGAATTGAGCTTGAGATTATAGAGTTTGATGATTATGTTAAGCCAAATTTAGCATTGGCTGAAAATGAATTGGACGCTAATTTCTTCCAACATAAACCTTATATGAATAATTTTAAGGAAGAGAATAATATTGACATCATTTCCATCGGCGGAGTTCACGTAGAACCAATGGGGTTATATTCGGTCAAATATTTAAGCATTGAAGAACTTGAAGATAATAGTGAAATTGCCATCCCCAACGACCCAACTAATGGAGGAAGGGCTCTACTACTCCTAGAAAAATACGGATTGATTAAATTAGATCCTGATGCAGGAATTCTTGCTACTGAAAATGATATAATTGAGAATCCAAAAAATTTAAAATTCACTCCACTAGAAGCTGCCTATCTTCCCAGGGTATTAAATGAGGTAGACGCTGCAGTTATAAATGGAAACTATGCTTTAGAAGCTAGTTTAGTACCTACTGAGGATGCATTAATATTAGAAGATAAAGACTCCCCTTATGCCAATATAGTAGCTGTAAGGACAGGGGAAGAAAATGAAGAAAAATTTGCTAAACTGATGAAAGCTCTACAAAGCGACAAAGTAAGAAAGTTCATAGAAGAAAACTATAATGGCGGTGTAATACCAGCTTTCTAGTTCAAAAAGAGTGGCCAAGCCACTCTTTTAATTTTGTAGTTGTGAATTGTGAACTTTATGTTGCTTTACCTATAGCATATTTGGGAAGAACTCCCCCTCTATTCAAGATTCGGGAAGCATCAAGAATATTCCATAAGTCAAGGCTTATCTTCCCAAATATATAAATTGAATTTTAATTGTGCATTGCGTATCATAAATTATACTTTATTAAAAATTATCCATTGTCAGTTATCTGTAATGTATCCTTTTCTACAGGCATCTTCTATCATGTTAATAGCAATTTGCCACAATTCATCTGAGGCTTCTTTCAATGGTGCTATTCTTTTGTAAACTTCACCTTTTGGGATATTGAATTTTTTCCAAGTCCCACCACCAGAATAATAGTTATTAAAAAAGGGCTGAAGTCTATCCATAGAAGCTGCAAATATTGCCTCTTTAGTTTTCATCTCTTCAAATTCCTCCCACAGCCTTCTTAACTCTGATCCTTTATCTTCATCCAACATTCCAAATATCTTATCCGCTGCCTTCAACTCCCTTTCCCTTTTATTCATATTGGCTTGTTTATCATAACAGAAAGTATCTCCAGCATAAATTTCCACTAAATCGTGTACCAATAACATCTTTATTACCTTACAAATGTCTATTTTCTCATTAGCATATTCAGCCAAAACTAAAGCCATTACGGATATATGCCAGGAATGCTCTGCATCATTTTCTCTCTTGGAATTATCAATTAAACTAGTCTGCCTTAATACAGATTTCATCTTATCCAGTTCCACAATAAAATCTATATCCTTTAGTAATCGTTCACTAAGCAAAATATCATCTCCCCATTGTATGGTAAAAGTATTATTCCCATATTAGTTTAACATATTTTATAGGCAGGGTAATACTACAAGCAATCAACCTGGCAATATGTTTTACAAAAGATAAAGGAGACCTTAAGTCTCCCAAATATTCAATTAATATCTATAGCTATTGCTTTGAATTTTTAACATATTCAGCTGAATTTATCCCTGCTAGTCTGCCCGATGTATATGCAAAACCCAAGGTTCCACCTTCAAAATCCACATATGATTTACCATACATTCCTCCTGCATCAGCTCCTGCAACATATAGACCAGGAATAGGCTTCCCGTTTTTATCCATAGCTTCTATCTTTTCATTGATTCTCACACCACCAAGGGTACCCAGATTGCGTGCAACATATTTAACAGCATAGAATGGTCCTTCTACTACAGGGATTAGACGTTCCGTATCTGCAAAAAACATATTATCTATACCCTCTTCTATAGCTTTGTTATATTGATTGACACTTTCAATAAACCTATTAGCATCTACACCCATATTTTTAGCTAATTCTTTTAATGTATTCCCTTTAAATACTACACCAGTCCCTACTGCAGCATCAAGAAGGGGAGTATAATCTATTGGAGTATTTTCCCATTTGATCAACTCATCTGTGTCCGTTGGCATATTAAATTCCATAAAAAACTGGCGATTGTCCTTCCATATTCCATAATGCTCCTCTACAGAAGCATATCCCTTTTCTGCAATTTGCTTTAATACACTGGTATCTAAAATTATGAATTCCGTCTGATTAGGTTGCATATGAATTTGTGCTCCGTGAATTACAAAGTTGCTGGCCATTGTTTCATCAGAAAAACGTTGACCTAATGTATTTACTCTCAAATGAGGATAAAATGTAAAATCTGTAAGGGACATATAATCATAACCTAGAACATTGGTTAATGCCTTTACATCACTTTGTGTAAATTTCTGCCAAAAATACTGAGCAGTGGAAGTTCCATATTCATCTGCACCAACATCCCAAGCCATCCTAATGCCGTCACCAACATTCTGTGTAATTTCACCTAATGTATATTTGTCTCCAAAATATTTTTTCATCATCTCTTCATTTCCACCAAATCCTCCAGTAGCCAATATTACAGCTTTAGCATATATCTCAAGTATAGTTCCGTCTTCCTTCTCAGCTACAATCCCTTTAATATTTCCTTCGCTATCTTTCATAAGCTCTTTAGCAGGAGTTGAAAACATCACATGGCCACCATTCTTTTTGAAGGATTCTATTAATTTTTCAATTGCAACTCTTCCTCCCTCTTTATAGCCATGAAGAGTAGCTGGCATACCTACATGAGCATAACTTCCTCCGGTCCCTGCATCAACTAAATTCAATTCACATCCATTTTCAATCAACCAATCTACCGTTTTACCCGATTCTTCAATTATTGTGCGGACTAATATAGAATTCATATATCCAGATGAAGCCTTCATATACTGGTCAAAAAGCCATTTCTTATCTACCGTTTTTCCTGCTTTTTTCTGCAAAGAGCTATCAGCAGCAAACAACCCTCCTGCAAATACACTAGCACCCATTGGTCTAGCTGTTTTTTCTAGTAATAATACGCTATCATTCCTCTCGCTTGCAGCTAATGCAGCAGCAGTTCCAGCTGCACCTGCTCCAACAACTACTATATCGTATTCTAGCACTTCAACTTCGGGAGGTTTATCATCAGTTTTTCTCTTTATTAAAGTATCTAAATTTCCACCCGCCTGTCTTACACAATCTTCAACTGCTCTCAAAATAGCAGTACTTGTAAAGGTAGCACCACTTATGACATCTACCGCTATACTCTGCTCTGATACAATCCTCTTAGGAATCTCTTCTACTGCCAAATCACCGATCCCTGCCAAATCATGATGTTCTACTACTTTAACCGATTTAATCCTATCGGATGTAAAAGTAACTTCTACAACCACATCTCCATCTCTTCCAATACCCTTTGCTTTATATGTACCAGGCCTATACCTTTTTTCACTTTTAACTCCTAGTGATGGTAATAAGGGAAATTGAAGAATAAGTATTGCTATTATTAATGCTATACATGTCAGGGGAAACAATAAATTTCTTTTCAAGGCTAATCACCCCTTTATAAATATTTTAAATTCCTTACAAAATTCTCCCCCATGCCAATCTTTGTTATTATTTTATCAGATAGACTTGTTGTTTTCAACTCTATCAGGGTTCTTTGATTTGCTGTCTATAATAGATGAAAAAAACTAGGAGATAACTTTATCATGACCTAGTTTAAAAAATATTGAAAAACAAAAGAAAGGAACATATTATATACAAAATATGTCCTTTCTTTTTCACAAATCTCAAAACTTGTTAATAGATTTGATTATAATCTTTTGATACATATAATATCAATAATGTGAATTATTTTTCTATAATGCAAGAGTGCAGATTTTCTACTTTATGTTTTGTCTGTAATTTAATGTCTTTTCCATGTAATACTTCTCATTTATTATAGGGTATTCCTTTTGAACATAAACCACTCTATTCCCATATTTGAAATAAATGGTTTTTATTGGAAATTCATAGTAGTTAGGAAGGCTTTTGTACACCCGTTATCCATACCTATTCTTTCCGCTTCAAATAATAACTTTTTACCTAAACCTCTACCACGATATTCATCTTTTGTTTATGTTAATCTAAAAGTGGTCCACCATTTCAGTTGAAAACTGGTCCACCTTTAAAATATAATACCCCTATGAATGTTTTTTAGGGGGAGATGGAAGGTGATAACACTGGACCAGAAAGCAGAAATATTACTAAAATATTTCAGAGAAAATAAGTCACAAAGGGCAATAAGTAAAGAGCTTGGTATTTCAAGAACCACAGTACAAAAATACATTAAGGAATTTCAATCTAAAAATGAAAGATTGCAAGAATTAGCAAAAGGCGAAGAAAGAAATAAAGCTGAAATACTTCTTTTAATTGAAGAAATGGCATCTAAACCTAAATATGATACTAGTAACAGGAAAAAAGTAAAATTAACAGATGAGGTAATGGAAGAGATAGATAAGCTTATCTTGCTAAATGAAAGAAATAAAGAGCTGGGAAGAGCTAAGCAACTAATGAAAAAGATAGACGTACATGAAGCCTTAATAGATAAGGGATATGATATTGGATATACAACAGTCTGCAACTACATAAAAGAAACTTATGAACAAAAAGAAGCATATGTTAGGCAAGAATATACTTTAGGAGAAGTATTAGAATTTGATTGGGGTGAAGTTAAGCTTACCATTAATGGGAAAAATACTACCTTAAACATGGGACTTTTCACAACTGCAAAAGGTTCATACCATTATGCAAGGCTTTACCATAATCAAAAGATGGAGAATTTCTTAGATATTCATGTAAAGTGTTTTAATCACATTGGGGGTGTTCATAGGGAAATAGTTTATGACAATATGAAACAAGCAGTAAAAAGATTTGTATGTAGAAATGAAAAAGAAGCCACTGAAGACTTAATTAAAATATCCTTGTACTATGGCTTTAAATACAGGTTCTGTAATGTAGCTA